>CAYXVO010000132.1:0-7748 GCA_964467875.1 uncultured Pseudomonadales bacterium
CCATGACGTATTGCTGATAGGCTTCTTTGTAGCCCTTGGGCGTGCGAACTTCGCCGTTCTCCAGCTTACATCCTTCTTCATCCGCCGATTGATAAAGTGGCGCGACCACTTCCTCCGCCAACTTGGCGCATTCATTGATGATGGCGTCCACGACGTCGGGGGTGGCTTCACCGCCGTTGCTGAGGGTGGTGTAGTGAGTCTCGAAATCGAAGACTTCGTTCAGCAGGAATTTCACGTCACGCAAAGGCGCTTTATAGGCTGGCATCAATCTACCTCGTCAGTGGTCCATTCGTTCTGGAGTGATCGGCGGAGCGGCCGCCACGATGGGAAGTGATAGTAGTGCGTTACGGTGGGTCTCACATTGACAGGATCGGCATTTCCGCGCGTCATTTAGGACAATCGAGCCATAAATGACGGTCTCCTGTCCGCGCCCTACCGTTGGCGGTACCGCGACAGTACGCTTGAACGATCGGAAAGAATCAGCGACCAAGCGTAGATAAAGCACAGATAAAGCGCGGATATGGGGGAGGTGAGTGGTGCGGACGATCCAGGCGATACTGCGGAAACTCGGTCTGCTTGCCGGGTTGCGGATGCTGACTGCTTGGCCAGTTACCGGATGGCGAGTTACCGGATGGATCGTTACCGGTTGGATACTAGCCGGCTGTGGCGCAAACACCACGCTGGTTGAACAGTGGCAGGGGGAGCGGCCAGACCAGAGCGAAACCTATGACAAGGTGTTCGTGGTCGCGCTGGAGCCGGACCCGCGTATCCGCCGCGACGTGGAGCAGACGTTGGCGGTGGCGCTGGCGGAATATGGGGTGATCACCCGGCTGTCCAGCGACTTCGTGGAGCGCACGCCACAGACGCCAATCAATGAGGCGGACGCGGCCTTGCTGGACGCCGCCGCACGGGTGGGCGCCGACGCGATTCTGGTGAGCCAGGCCTATGGCGTGGAAGCGGCGGATGTGCGGGACCCTGAGTTACCAATCGTCAAACAGCACCCAAGTGGGACCTATTACGACAGCTTTAGCCTCTATTGGCTGCACCAAAACCAACTCCGTGAACCAGCCGCCGCCGGGTCGGATCTGGCGGCGGGCTCTGCCCCGGCGGACTCCGAGCCGGGCCAGGAACCGATGGACGCTAATTTCCTGGAGCTGAAACAGGATTACTGGATGGAAGCGGTCATGTTCGATGCCCGGACCCAGCGCCCCGTCTGGATGGCTCGCGCGGAAACGGAGCGGGCACGGAGCGAGGGCGTGGCGCTTGAGAACTACGCAAAAACGGTTGCCCGTGCCCTGGCGAACGACGACCTGATTCTGCCCAAGTCCTTGTATAAATAAATCAGGTTCGAATAGATCTAGCCAGAATAAGCTTGGTTCGGTTCATTCTGGCCGCTCTCCATCAACCGCTCTCCATCAGCAGCCTCCTGATCCCACTTGCCACTAGTTCCTGCGCTTTGTAGTGGACCGCATCTCCCCGGTGGTGGGTCTAGCCGAGGCCTGGCAGAGCGGCGTGACCGGCGCTACTACCGCCGGGGTGGTATCAATCTGTATTGATTATTTGTCGAATTCCTCTACCCTTCGAACGACTTTTTTATTTGCCCTCCAGCGTTCAACCATTAATGGTGTTTCTGTTGTGACCGACTCGAGCTCTTTCTCCAATCTGTCGGCGCGTTCGCTCACGCGTGCGCAGGCCTATGGCTGGTTTATCCTGATCAATGCCTTGCTGGCGGTGCTGATTGCGCTCCGCTATTTCGCCTATGCGCCGGTCCCCGAGACGTTGGCGGATAGCCTGTACATGGCTGCGGCCACCCTGAGTCAAATGATGCTGCTGGCCGCTGTGGTGGGCCTCGTACTGGCGCCCCTGACGCTGCTGCCCTGGGCGCGCGTGCGACGGCTTTTGGTGGCGGCGGGCGCGAGTGTTGGGCTGAGCCTGCTGCTGATCGATACCATGGTGTTCGATCAGTACCGGTTTCACATCAACGCCATGGTTATGGATCTCTGGCTGTCCGGTGAGGTCATCGATTTTCCCCTGTCGACCCATTTGACCGTGGCCGGCGGTGTCGCGCTGTTGTTTGCCGCGCAATATGCCTTGCTGTGCTGGTTGCGGCGCGGACCCTTCTTCACCCAGCGCCGCTGGGGGCGCAAGCTCGCTGGCGTGGCCATAGTGGCGTTGCTGGGTACCCATGGCACGCATATTTGGGCGGCCGCCAACAGTTATCAGCCGGTGACGGCCTTTACCCGCTTCCTGCCCCTGTTCCATCCCGCGACCGCGAACTCGTTCATGCGCAAGAATGGGCTGGTGGATGCGGAGGCGCTGGCGCGCCAGGATGCGATGAAGCTCAAGGGCTCCTCAACCCTGCAATACCCGCTGGAGCCGCTGGCGACCAAGACACCGGAGCAGCCGCTCAATATCGTCTGGATCGTGCTGGACTCCTGGCGGGCGGATACCTTCAATGAGGTCGATACGCCGAATCTGTGGCGTTTTGCCCAGCAGGGCATGATCCTGGACCAGCACCTGTCGACCGGCAATGCTACCCGGGCCGGGATTTTTGGCCTGTTCTACGGCATCCCCAGCACCTACTGGCATGCCTTTCTTGGCAGCGAGCGCTCGCCGGTGCTGATGGACCGGCTGCAGGCCCTGGATTACCAGATCGGTGTGTTTGCCTCGGCTCATCTGCTGAAACCGGAGTTCAACAAGACCGTATTCAGCAACATTTCGGAGCTGCGCGTGCGCTCGGATGGCGAAAATGCGGTGGAGCGGGATCTGGATGCCACCGAGGACTGGCTGGCGTGGCACGCGGCGCGCGACCCGGCGCGGCCAAGCTTCTCGTTTCTGTTCTACGACGCACCCCACGCCTACCTGTTTCCCGAGGCGTATCCCCATCGCCGCGAGCCGATGGTGCCGAGCATGAATTACCTGGAGCTCCACAACGATTTCGATCCGCTGCCGGTGTTTAATCGCTACCGCACCAGCGTGCACTATGTGGACAGCCTGGCTCAGTGCGTGTTGGAGCGGTTGCAGGCCAGTGGCGAGCTGGCCAACACCCTGGTGCTGATCACCGGCGATCACGGCCAGGAGATCAATGACAACAAGCTGAATTTCTGGGGGCACAACAGCAACTACACCAATGCCCAGGTGCAGGTGCCGTTTGCGTTGGTGGGGCCGGGTATCACGCCGGATCAGGGCTGGAATGCCTTGGGTGCCATGACCAGCCACGAAGACGTGGCGCCGACGTTACTCAGGCATTATCTGGGGGTGGAGAGTCCGATAGCGGCCTATGCCACCGGCACAAGCCTGTTGGATGAACCCGTGCGCCGGCCCTGGCTGATCAGCGCCGATTACAACAGCTACGTCATCATTAGCGACGACGCCATTGTGGAGTTGAACATGCTGGGTATGTACCGCTTGCTGGACCGCAATAACCAGGATAAGGCTGGTGAGGTTAACTTTGGCTATGTCCAGCAGGCACTGGAAAACCTGAGTCGCTTCTATAAGTAGGTTTCCCTCTCCCGTCGGCGGAAGAGGGGTGGCGGGAGAGGTTTAGCGGAAGAGGGGCCGCGTGAGGACGCTCAGCTAGCTCCGTGGCCGATCCAGACCGAGTGTTGAAAGGGTGCGGCTGCGCACGCGCTCCAGTAGTTCCGCATCCTCCACCAGGGATTCGCCATAGGACGGGATCATCTCCTTCAGCTTCTGCTGCCAGCCGGTCTCAAGCCGCTCTTTGAAGCAGCGCTCCAGCACATCGATCATGGCCTGCACGGCGGTGGAGGCGCCGGGTGATGCGCCCAGTAACGCTGCCAGCGTGCCGTCCTTCGAGGCGACCAGTTCGGTGCCGAATTCCAGTTTTCCACGTCCCGAGGCATCCTTCTTGATGATCTGCACACGCTGACCCGCCTGGGCCAGGCGCCAGTCTTCTTCGCGGGCATCGGGGAAAAAGTTGCGCAGTGAGTTGACCCGCTCGCGATGGGACTGAAAGACTTCGCTGATCAGGTAACGGGTCAGGTCCATGTTGTCCAAGCCCGCGGACATGATAGGGCCGAAGTTGGTGGAACGGACCGAGGCGAACAGGTCGAACGACGACCCCTTCTTCTGGAATTTGGTGGTGAATCCGGCAAAGGGGCCAAACAGCAGGGCCGGCTCACCGTTGATGATGCGGGTGTCCAGATGCGGCACGGACATGGGGGGCGCGCCAATGGGCGCCTTGCCATAGACCTTGGAGTAGTGCTGGTTGACGACTTCGGGCTTTTCGCACACCAGCCATTGACCGCTAACGGGGAAGCCACCATAACCGCGGCTTTCCGGAATACCGGATTTCTGAAGCAGGGGCAGCGCGCCGCCACCGGCACCCAGAAACACGAAGTTGGCCTTGATCTTTTTCACTTCGCCGGTCTGGCGATCCTTGATCCGCACCCGCCAGCGCCCGTCTTCCTTCTGCTCCAGGCCCTTGACCGCATGGTTGAGGTGTAGCTCGAAATTGGGATTGGTTTGCAGGTGCTTGACGAGGCTCCGGGTCAGCGAGCCGAAGTCCACATCCGAGCCATAGCTAACGCGGGTGGCGGCGACAGGTTGCATGGGGTCCCGATGGCGGATAACCAGCGGCATCCAGTCCTGGAGGACGCGGGGATCCTCGCTGTACGCCATGTCCTTGAACAGGTGGTGCGCACTTAGCTGTTGGTGGCGCTTACGCAGGAAGGCGACATCTTGCTCACCCCAGACAAAGCTCTGATGGGGCGTGGGGTTGATGAACGCCTGGGGTGCGGGCAGGGCGTTGGTTTCAACCAGATAGGACCAGAGCTGCAACGAGGCTTCAAAGGAGGCATTGATGGACAGCGCCCGGTTGATTTCAACGCCGCCATCGGCTGTTTCCGGCGTGTAGTTCAGCTCACAGTAGCCCGCATGGCCGGTGCCGGCATTGTTCCAGCCATCCGTGCTCTCATGGGCGACGTGGTCCAGTCGCTCCACCAGGATGATCTTTAACGAGGGGTCCAGTTGCGAGAGCATGGTGCCAAGGGTCGCACTCATCACACCGCCGCCGACAAGCAGTACATCTGCTGTGCTTACAGTCATTCGGATTCCGCCCTATTCGAGAAATTCAAAGCTTGGTCATTTCAATATGGAGATTGCCGCCGATTATGGGGGATACGAGCCAAACATCAAGATCTGATCGCGGTCCCGATGCCATTGCCAGGCCATTGCCGGGTTGCTGCCGTTCAATAGCCCGCGTTGTTCCTCATATTAAGCTCAGCACATTAAACACAGCACATTAAACACTGCGCTTCGCTTACCGTTCCACCATGGGCCTGTCGAGTCCTGCTGCCGTCAGCCCGGTAGACAAGGAAGCAATGAATCTTGTGCGCGGCTGGGGTAGAGTGGGGTGGTTGTGGGGCAATGTGCCTGATCGCCCCGTCAGGACTCGTCGGCTCGGAATGCTGGTCATATTATCCTGCCGGTGGGGGCTTGGCTACCGGAGCGGCCCAGTGCGATAAAGCCCTAGTAGCCACCGTCTTGGGAAGTGTAAATTATTACTTCTATGGAATAGACGGTGTAGGGATGTCCCACCAATGACAACATACGGAAGTGAAGGAGGTTAGTTCGATGCAAAGCACACAACTACCGCAGGAGCAGATCTGGCTGGTATCGGTTTATGGCCAGGACATCATGCCTCGCTGTCTTCTCGCCCATAACCTGATCGATGCGACCAATGCATTCATGCAGCAGGCATATCTGTGTATCTCGCTGCTGGAGGATCAGGAGTATCGCTTCGTCGGGGTGGAGAACGATCCCGATCTGGAAGGCCTCTATCTCTATGGCGACGGCCAGCTGTTGGCGTCCATGACGGCACCAGGAACGGTGTTCCCCCATAAAGACTACGACCCCTTTATCTTTAAATCGCCAGACTGCTTTACCGATGTCGCCCAAGTCCTGAACGCGGCAATCGGCACCATTGAGTCCCGTGAACGAGACGCCATGTTCGAGCAGGCATCCAATAGCTGGACGGTGGTTCCCTTCATTAAGAACTCCTCTAGCGACATCCTTAAAAGTGAAGCCCAGAGTGTCACGACGACGGGCATCTCGAAGGATCGCGCGCAGCAGGTGCTGAAGGCCATGGCGAGTGTCAATCAGTGGGTGCGAGTGACCGAGCGGGTTGCTGAAGAGCCTGCCTAACGGCGTGATGGCGCCAAAACGACCGGACGCTGCAGTTCGGTCGCATGCTGTCGAAGCGTCCGCCAAGCTGCGGACGTAGGCCGCGCCGGCCTATTGTTGGGACGGCTTCTCCGCCTGTCCGTGGGACACGTAGCCAAGCAAGCGCGGTGTCTTGGCCAGGTATTGCCGTTCAACTTGGGTGATGCGAAACCCCGCCTGCTCAATGTAGTCGGTGATGGGGCGATTCAGATGACAGCCGCCCGCGAGCTTTGTCCAGGCCGGTGTCAACCGATCCTGCCAGACGCGAACGCCAGGATCGGGTGCGCGGCCATGTTCGCAGAAGAGCAAATGGCCGCCGGGCTTGAGCACGCGATACATTTGCCGCAGGGCAAGTGACCAGTCGGGAATGGTGCACAGGGTAAAGGTGAGTACCACCGTGTCGACACTCTCGTCGTCCAGCGGGATCTGCTCGCCAGGCAGGTCGAGCCATTTGACCGGAACCGGTGACCGCTCCACATTATTCCGGGCCTTATGACGCATGGCCGCCGACGGCTCCAGCCCCCACACCCACTCCACCTTTTGCGCATCGTACAGGGCGAGGTTCAGCCCCGAGCCCATGCCTACGTCCAATACCCGTCCCCGCGCCAATGGCACGACTTGCTGACGGGCCTGCATCACCTCCCCGGTGGAGCAGGCCAGGTTCAGGATATGTGGCAGGATCTTATCGTCATAGAGTTTCATGGTCATGCTTCCTGCAGTGGTGAGGGTTTATCGGGAGACGGGGTGCTTACGGCACCGGTCCACCGGCCGAGACGGGTTATGGTAAACCTTCCGCGAGTCCGGGTATATTGAAGCGCGGACTGGGATTTACCTTCACTTATATCGGTCGCACCAAGTTGGCGGTCGTCGGGCCAGTTGAATCCGCAGGAGTAGGAATTCCACGGCCGCCCGGCCCAGTCGGTTCAGGAAGAACCCGGGGCGGTTGCCGTTTAATCACGTTCATAAATCGGATCCAGATGACCAAGGAGATGCCATGTCCCGTCCCAGTATCTTTATCACCGGTGCCGCCGCCGGCATTGGCCGTGCCACGGCCTGCCTGTTTGCCCGCAAGGGCTGGTTCGTCGGTCTCTACGACGTGGATGCGGTGGCTCTGGCGAAGCTTCAGGCGGATTTAAGCGCGGAGCATGTGATCGCCGAGGTTCTGGATGTCCGGGACATCACGGCCTGGAACGGGGCACTGGAGCGTTTTTTCGAGGCGGCAGGCCAGCGCCTGGATGTGTTGCTCAATAATGCGGGGATTCTGGTGTCGGGGCCGTTCGAGGATACGCCGATCGAGCAGCATCACCGCTTGCTGGATATTAACGTCCAGGGCGTGCTGAATGGCTGTCACAGCGCGTTTGCGTACTTACGGAAAACCCCGCACTCGCGGGTGATCAACCTGGCATCGGCGTCGGCGCTCTACGGTCAGCCGTCGTTGGCCAGCTATTCCACCAGCAAGTTCGCGGTACGCGGGCTGACCGAAGCACTGGATCTGGAGTGGCAGGGGCAGGGAGTTCGTGTCATGGATATTTGGCCGCTGTTTGTGCAGACCAGCATGGTCAAGG
>CAYXVO010000133.1:0-3596 GCA_964467875.1 uncultured Pseudomonadales bacterium
ACTCTGCAAGTCTACGCGGATGGAGAGAATAGCTAGGCGCAGGCCATCACCGCGTAGACTGCAGGGCCGGCCGCGGTGCTCGGGCTGGATTTGGGACGTCTGGAGCAAGGGGGTGGCGCAGATCTCTGCGTGGTAGACCTCGAGGCGCGTTGGGAAGTAACGGAGGCCAGTCTGATATCGGCCTGTAAGAATACGCCGCTGCTGGGGCAAACCCTGCAAGGGCAAGTGCGGCAGACCCTGGTGGCCGGCCGCATCCTGTTTGAAGCACCCTAAGTTCGCTTCTTTGCAGTACTGCTTGTGTGAGCAGTACTGCTTTTCCTCTCGGCATTACTTCTTTGCAGTATTACTGTTGCGGTATTACTGCGTTGCGGCATTACTACTTTGCCTGAATAGCATCCTTGAGCGTCTTGCCAGGCTTGAATCCCACCGTTTCACTGGCGGCGATCTTGATTTCCGCGCCCGTTTGCGGGTTCTTGCCGGTGCGCGCACTGCGCTGACGCACTGAGAAGGTTCCGAAGCCAATCAGGTTGACGGTGTCCTTGCGGGCCATCGCCTTGGTGATCTCATCGGTAATTGCGGTCAGGACTTCATTGGCCTTTTCTTTGGACAGCTCGGCCTGGGCGGCAATTGCGGCTGCCAGTTCGGGTTTGCGCATCATAATCTCCTTCTGAACGAATGCTCATGGCTAGGTCTAGGACAGGCGCCGGTAAAGAACCTGCGTTGCGGCGCTCACGTTGGGCCCGGACTGATTTAGTTATAGCGGCTCCCCACTGGCTGTCAAACCCACCTTCGCTGAAAGTGTGTTAATCTGTCGCGATTTTTCTACTCGCTGGGGCTGCGGCCTGGCTGGGTTTACGCCGTTTCCTGTTGATTTGTGCCAGCTTTGCATGGCTTTGTGGCATCGATCTCACAAAGTTGCTTGTAAATTCGCCATAATCTGCTCCCGGCCCGGCGCCCCTATGACGGCACTGTATCGCCGGACGTAATGGTGACAGGCGGCAGAACGAAGAATAAGGCCGTCGCAGGAAAGCATGAATAACAACATGGATAACAACAATGAGCCTGTTGGGAGAGTGACCGTGAAATATAACAAGATGCGCGGCAAGCGCATGACAACAATTGGGGCCCGAATTCTGGCGCTTGCAGGATTTTTGACGTTGGGTGGCTGTGGCGTGGTTCAGCATGTCATCTTCAAGACCACCGGCGACGTGTTAAGTCTCTATGCGGAGAAGCATCAGGTGCCCTACGTCATGGCGACGGATGACCTGGTCATGAACTGTGGCATGTCCGAGGCACTGACGCCGCTGCTGATGTCGTTCAGCCGCGTGACCAGCACACCGAACCAGTTGGCGGTCATCGTTTATTCCTCTGCCGGCATCTGTGCTGAAACTCAGGCCTGGGATCAGGAGTTGCGCTATTTGCGTGCGGTCAACAAGGGCAACGCGAGCGAAGCACAGGACGCACAGATCACACAAAAGCGTTTTCAGGTACTGGCGGCCAAGCGTAATTACACGTCATACCAGCACCTGGTGGAAGAGTTTGGAGAGCCTGGTGGCGAGTGTCCGGATCTGGATGGAGAGTTCGAAAACTTCGTCTGGATGATGGGTATGCTGGGTGGATTACAGGCCCTGAGTAATGAAGTGTCGTCCGGAGTTGGTCTGGGCGTGCCGAAGAACATCATCGCCAAGGCGGAGCGCGGTGCTGCCTGTCTGGACGACGATCAGCTTTGGGGTGTCCCAATGGCATTGCGGGCCATGATCTGGACCATGTTGCCGGGCACGATGCCGCAGGGCGAAGATCCGTACGCACGCCTGCGAATGGCGTCGGAAAAAGGCGAAAAGGCCGGTGTGCGTCTGCCGCACCTGCTCCATGCCATGGCTGTGATGAACCAGGGCGACACCAACGCACTGAAAGACATCATTCGTCAGCACGCCAAATCCCAGAAAATCAAGCCGGCCAATCCTGAGCACAAGCTGCTGGATGCCATTGCAAACAATGCGCTGCTTGGTATTTCGGACCGTCTCTGGACCGAGGCCACGGGGCACCGTACCCCCACGGGAGGCCTGGGCACATTCTGGGATGATCAGAAGGAAAGTCCTGGCGAAGTCATGAGTCTGGACGACATTCTATAAGCTCATGTGAATGATAAGCGCATGCGAAGCGTATCCTGAGCTCCACGCAACACGCGGACTCCCGATGCGCTTGCCTTCACAATGCTCGGTACTACAGAACAGGATTACATCGTGACGGTTTTGAAACACCCGTTAAAGGCAGGTGCGTTGGTACTGCTGGCTGCTCTTGGCTGCAGTGTGGCGCAGGCGGATCTGCTCAAGCGAAACTTCTGCATTTTCGACCCCATCGGTGCCAATGGCCCGTTGTTCAGCATCATGAAAACCGTCAAACCGGCGGCGCTGGAATGGGGTGTTGAGTTCAACCTGAATGCCTATACCGACGAAAAGATTGCCTCGGAAGACTTCAAGGCCGGCCAGTGCGACGCGGTGTTGTTAACGGGAACGCGGGCGAGGGAATACAACCGCTTTACCGGATCTCTGGAAGCGATTGGGGCGATTCCGGGTGAAGCGGAGCTCAAGATGCTGATGGACACCTTGAATCAGCCGCAAGCCGCCGCGCTGATGAAGGATCATCTCTATGAGATCGCGGGCATTTTGCCGGCGGGAGCGATTTACCTGTTCACCCGGGATCGTAGTAACGACACCGTGGAAGAATTGCAGGGCAAGAAAATTGCCACTCTGGATTACGACAATGCCTCGATGACCATGGTGCGTCGCGTTGGTGCGTCGGTGGTGGGCGCCACGACGGCCAACTTTGCCGGCATGTTCAATAACGGCAGTGTCGATGTCATCTATGCGCCAGCGGTTGCCTACAACCCCCTCGAAATATACAAGGGCATGGAGCCTAACGGCGGGGTGTTCGACTTCAAGCTGGCGCAGATGAACTTTCAGATCATCGTTCACATTGACCGCTTTCCCGCCGACTTTGGAGCGAAAAGCCGGGCCTATTCGGCGAGCCGCTATGAAGAAGCCTACCAGCTGATCCAGCAGGCGGAAGCGGAAATTGATGCGCGCTATTGGATGCGGCCCGGGGCTGAGCATGTTGCGGGTTACACCAGGTTGCTGCGCGAGGTGCGCCTTCAGCTGAGAGACGAAGGCACCTACGATGCGAAAGCACTGACGCTGATGCGAAAAGTGCGTTGCCGGTTCAATCCTGGCCATGCGGAGTGCGCCGAAGCACTTGAATAAGTAAAGCTGTCGGGCGGTTAACAGAAAAGCAGCCTAGGTGTCGTTAGGCTGGCTCCTTGTTGGCCCGTTAGGCCGGGTGCTCGGCATCTGGCATTTGAATAATTAGCTCAATCATCTATCACAATCGGGTTTTCCATATGGCAAGTTCAGGATTGGCGGGGCGCTCCGCACGGGAATGGCTGTCTTCCCTGCCGGCATGCTTTCTGCTATTGGCGGTTCTTCTCTTCAGCACCAGCAGCGACATCCATAACAAGATGATGCAGATGGGGCAGCATTACTGGGATGGTTACTACAACCTCCGAGTTGATCCGGTGGCACCAAGCTGCGACCCCAATC
>CAYXVO010000133.1:3606-7743 GCA_964467875.1 uncultured Pseudomonadales bacterium
CCCAATCCTGATATCGACGCCCTGGTACAGAAGCGTATCGCGGAGGAGCAGAATCAGGCTGACGATCTTATGGGAAGCCTGCTGGGAGCTGATCCGGTTTCGCCAGAGGTCATGCGCGAATCCCTGGAGAATGCTCAGCGAGCGTGCGAAGCCCAATTTCAACGCTACGAGAGCCTGGCTGACAAGATTACCCCTGGCCTGCGCGCGTATCGCAGTGTCGAACTCTTTGTGTCAGATCTGATTAAGATGGGGCTGAGCTCCCAGCGTCCCATTCTGGTCATCCTGATCATGATCTGCGCCGCGACGGCGACCATGACACGCCACCACATCTCCCTGCGTGCGGCGGAAACTGCACTGGATTATCGGATTTCCTCGCTGTTTCAGTTCATGGCGAACTCCATGCTGCTGATCTCGGTGTGGTCGTTCCGCGATCTTACCCACGCCACCTCCGATTTCGTCACGGCACATCGAGAGTTTTTGCACTGGATGTGGATCATCTGCTTTGGCCTGCTGTCGCTGGTCAGCGGCATTCAGACCTTCCGTATTCCACAGAATGCCAAGCCCGGCGGCAGTCTCGGGCACGCCCTTCTGTCGGTGCCGCTTTACACCACGATGTGTGTGATTGCGGGTTCCTACTTCATGCTTGGCGGCCACATGGCGGGAATCGGGATCTATCTCGACAAGCTGATGGATTTCTCCGACATGTTCCTCAACGTCGCCCTTTATATTTGGGCCGGTATGATGTTGAAGGAGACCCGCCTGGCACGGTTGGTGTTCGATCTGTTCCGCCCCTGGAAGATGCCGCCTGAAATCCTGGCGTTTGTGGTGGTCATGGTGGCGGCAGTGCCGACCGCCTATACCGGTGCGTCAGGTATCTTCGTGATTGCGGTGGGCGCGGTGATCTACGCCGAGTTGCGGGCCGTGGGCGCGCGCCGTCAGCTGGCATTGGCGGCAACCGCCATGTCCGGTAGTCTCGGGGTGGTGTTGCGGCCTTGCTTGCTGGTGGTGGTGATCGCCATGCTGAACCGGCAGGTTACTACCGACCAGCTGTTCGGCTGGGGTATCTGGGTGTTCATATTGACCTCGCTGCTGTTCTTGCTCGCGGTCCTGTTGTTCAACCGCCAGCATAAGATCACCTTTGCGCCGGTATCGGAAGCGTTGCCAGCCATGCTCAAGCAGAGTAGTGCGTTGATTCCCTACGTGCTGATGATTGCGGCGGTCGTGCTGTTTTACAGCGAATTTCTCAACGTTCCCATCAACGAGTTTTCCGCACCCCGTATTCTGCCGGTGATGCTGCTGGCCCTGCTGGTGTACGAGCACTTTGCGTTGCGCCATGAGCGGCAGTCGGCACTCGGGATCTCCGGTAAGACCGTGGGCGTCATGCCCTTGGTTGAAGGCTCGGCGGAACCAGCGTCTGGTCGGAATATTGAGGGCAGTCTGCGTTGGGCAACCAACAATACGACTGCGGAAATCGGCGCGCTGCTGCTGCTGTTTGGGTTGTCGATCAGTCTGGGGGGCGTGATCGAGCGCGCACACGTCATGGACATATTCCCCGCTTCATTCGAAAGTCCATGGACGGCAATGATGCTGATGGTGGTCATCCTGGTCATTCTGGGCATGATCATGGATGCCTTCGGCGCGATTATTCTGGTCAGTGTAACATTCGCCACGGTTGCTTATGACAGTGGCATTCACCCGGTCCATTTTTGGATGGTGGTACTGGTGGCGTTTGAATTGGGCTATCTCAGTCCGCCGGTTGCGCTCAACCACCTGCTTACCCGTCAGGTAGTCGGTGAGGAGGAAATGCGACTGGCGAATGCAGAGGGTGGCACCTTCTATCAGCGCCATGAGCGGATCGTCATGCCGTTGATCGTGATGGCAACAGCCCTTGTGCTGGTGGCATTCGTACCGCTGGCTATCGGCTACTAAGACGATCGCTATAAAGTGAAAGCCGGCTCAATGAGCCGGCTTTTTTGTTTCTGTGGTTGGCCGGCGAGAGCGAGGCGTGAGGCGTGAGGCGTGAGAGGCTAAACAAAAAAGGGGGAGCCGTAGCTCCCCCTTTTTTGTCTTAGATCTACGACCTGGTCGTTATCCGAAGCGGACAAGACTAGGCCGGCAAGACCACTTAGTTCAGGCGCGGTCCTGCATTGACGATGTCGCTGGAGACGTCGAACTTCTTGAAGTTCTCCACGAACTGAGTGATCAGTTCCTGTGCCTTGGCATCGTACTCAGCCGGATCCGCCCAAGTATTGCGCGGGTTGAGCAGCTTGCTGTCAACACCGGGCACGGCCTTGGGAACATTCAGGTTCAGCTGCTCCAGATGCTCGGTTTCAGCATTGGCGATGGCGCCGGTCTGGATGGCATTGATGATGGAGCGGGTGGTCGGGATGCTGAAACGCTTGCCGACGCCATAGGGGCCGCCAGTCCAGCCGGTATTGACCAGATACACCTTGCTGCCAAACTCAGTCACCCGCTTGATCAGCAGCTCTGCATAAACCCGCGCAGGACGTGGGAAGAAGGGCGCACCGAAGCAGGTGGAGAAGGTGGATTTCAGCTTGGAGCTGGAACCCATCTCGGTCGAGCCAACCAGCGCCGTGTAGCCGCTGAGGAAGTGATAGGCCGCACCTTCGTTGCTGAGAATGGACACGGGCGGCAGAACGCCAGTCATGTCGCAGGTCAGGAAGACGATGGCATTGGGCTCGCCGGCTCGGTTCTCCAGGACACGCTTTTCAACGTGCTCAAGCGGATAGGCGCACCGGGTGTTCTCGGTCAGGGACACGTCGCTGTAGTCAGGAATACGCGTCTTATCGTCGATGACCACGTTTTCCACCAGGGCACCGAAGCGAATGGCATTCCAGATAACTGGCTCATTCTTTTGGGAGAGATCGATGCACTTGGCGTCGCAGCCCCCTTCGATATTGAACACGGTGCCTTTGCCCCAGCCGTGTTCGTCGTCACCAATCAGGTAGCGGCTTTCGTCGGCAGACAGAGTCGTCTTGCCGGTGCCGGAGAGACCGAAAAACAGGCAGGTCTGGCCGTCGTCGCCGACGTTGGCGGAGCAGTGCATGGGCAGGACGTCTTTCTCCGGCAGCAGAAAGTTCTGTACGGAGAACATGGCCTTCTTCATTTCGCCAGCATATTGCATGCCGGCGATCAGTACCTGGCGCTGGGCAAAGTTCAGAATGACGCAGCCATCACTGTTGGTGCCGTCACGCTCGGGAACGCAGGTGAAGTAAGGTGCGTTGATGATTTCCCATTCCTGCTTACCGGCAGGATTGTACTGCTCGGGGAGGATGAAGAGGTCACGGCCAAACAGGTTCTGCCAAGCTGTCTCGGTGGTCATTTTGACCGCCAGGTAATGTTCGGGATCGGCGCCAACATGAACGAGGGAAACAAAGCGGTCACGCTCTGTCATGTATTCGCTCACGCGATTCCAGAGCAGATCGAACTTCTCGGCGTCGAAGGGGCGGTTGATGTTGCCCCAGTCAACGCTCTCGGCGGTACTCGCCTCTTTTACGATGAAGCGGTCCATGGGAGAGCGGCCTGTCCGCTTGCCCGTGGTCACAACCAGGGCACCGTTTGCCGCCAACCGGCCTTCGTTGCGTTGAATCGCCTGTTCAACCAGTTCGGCTGAACTCAAATTAGTGTAAGTGTTGCTCACTTCGACCTCGCCCTAATCAAGGAGTGCATGCCCAAGACGGCACACACCAAACTATTTGTTCGCTTAACCACAGCGCCAGAAAATATGGGGCGCTATTATGCCAAAAAATTGCACAAAAAACGACTATCAGCGTGCTCGGCGCCGGCGCCTGATTCCTCGGTGCTGGTTTGACGTTGGTCCGAGGACTCTGTGCGCGGGCTGGTGCCATTGCGCTTTATCGGCCGGCGCCTTTGGGCTCTACCGGCTGACGCCTTTGGATTCTACCGGCTGGCGCCTTTGCGTTTTAACGTAGCTTGAGCTGAATTCAGCTCAAGCAGAAACTATACGGCCAGACGGTTTCAATGTCGTGTCGGATCACCAAATAGCCGCTCAAGGACATCATCGGCGAAGCGATATTGCTGGCGACAGAACTGGCAATCTACTTCAATTGCACCCTGTTCCGCCAGCAGGCTTTCCAGCTCCGGTCGGCCCAACGT
>CAYXVO010000134.1:0-7700 GCA_964467875.1 uncultured Pseudomonadales bacterium
TTATTGAACATGCCGGCGAAGTTGGAAGTGGTGGCCGGTACCGGGGAGGCGCCAACGTGACGCACCATGGTGACCGAGGAAGGATCGTAGTCGAAGGTTGCGATCTTCTTGCCCTGGATGGTGTCCACGCTGTGGATCTTGCGATCACGGGTGTAAACGTAAATGCCGCCCGCAGGGAAAATGCCCGCCACTTCGTAGTCACCGTGGACCATCAAAGAAGAGGCTTTCGGCTGTGCCAGGGTCTGCAGCAGGACTTTCAGGTCCTCGTCGGTGGGCACGGCGCCCAGGGCAACCAGGCTGCCGGTGAACTTGTTGAATTTGTGCGCGGCGATATCCGTCAGCAGGACGGCGTCGCACTGGCCGGCACGGAAGTCATTGGCGGCAATGGATTCGTCGGTGTAAGCCTTGATCTGCAGATCAAAGCCGGCAGCCAGGGCTTCCACCCGAATGTCTTTCATGTGGCTTGTGTAGGGGCCCGAAGCGCCCAGTGGATCCCAGACGCAGAAGCTGCGGGATTCGGCGGCGGATGCGGTGGCGGCGCTTCCAGCGCTGACCATGGTCGCAAGCAATGAGGCAAGTAGTCTCCGTTTCATTGTGTTCTCCACATATTCTTTTAGGGTAATGCAGTCACCGGCGCGGTTGTCTGGACACCGGAACGTACGAATCCGAAGTTTGTTGCGGTTGCAATCTGTAAGGACCTTCCTGGTACTTGACGGGACTGCATGGACGGCAATTTATATTAAGGCGAATGTGCACAAAACCGCCTGGTCCACAAAAATGAAACGCAAATCCCATTATTTGAGTCGCCGCAGGCAGACGGCCTCTCTAGATTAGAGATTCGCCAGGCAGGGCGCTAGCCTAAACGTGAGTGCTCATTTAATAAGTGTGCGCTAGCGCTCATGTTGGCGGCAGAATGCCCAAGCGTCGGCAAGGGCAGGGTGACAAGGGTGTCGTGGTGAGTGGTAGGTGGTGAGTGGTAGGTGGTGAGTGGTTGGTGATGAGTGATGAGTGATGAGTGGTTGGTGGGGCGTGGTTAGTGATGCATGCGTGCTGGTGAGAACCGCGTCTGGGCGTGTACGAGGAGCGCTTAGCGCTCCAGGTAGGTATACCCTTCAAAGCCCTGTTCCAGCTCCTGCAGCAGCTCGCTCCGGGTCGCCGCGGGTAATTCCGCGCGCTCAAGCTGGCGTTGGTAGGCGGCCTTGAGGGTGGCTGGATCCAGATTGACGTAGCGCAGTACCTTCGCCACGGTGTCGCCCTCGATGGCGTGCTCCAGGCGATAGGAGCCGTCCGGATTGAGGGCAACGTCGATGGAGTTGGTGTCGCCGAACAGGTTGTGCATGTCCCCCAGAATTTCCTGATAGGCTCCGGTCATGAAAAAGCCCAACAGGTAGGGGCGATCGGCGGAATAGGGTGGCAGAGGCAGGGTGGTTTCCACGCCCTGCTCGTCCACGTAGAGATCGACCCGGCCGTCCGAGTCGCAGGTGATGTCCTGCAGCACCGCGCGCCGCGTCGGCCGCTGGTCCAGATTTTCCAGGGGCAGAATGGGAAAGATCTGGTCGATGCCCCAGATATCGGGCAGGGATTGGAACAGGGAGAAGTTGACGAAGAACTTGTCCGCCAGCTTTTCGTTCAGCTCGTCCATGACTTCCCGCTGCGCCCGGTTATCCGGATTGAGCCCGGCACGGATGCGCAGGCACACGGCCTGATAGAGCTGTTCGGCTTGCGCCCGTTGTTCCAGATTCAGTACGCCATGGGCGAACAGTTCCTGGGCTTCCGACAGGGCGTAGGCGGCATCGTGATAGATTTCCAGCAGCGAGCGGCCAGTGCGGCTGTCGAGCAGGGCCTGATAGTCGCCCCAGAGATTCTGGATGACCGAGGGGGCGGCATCGGAGGGTGCCGTTTGTGGTAGCTCCTCGACCTGTTCCACGTCGATGACATCGGTAATCAGGACGGCATGATGGGCCGTAAGTGCGCGTCCGGACTCGGTGATCAGGGCCGGGTGGGGGAGGTTGTTGCGGGCGCATTCGTCCTTGATGGCATGCACCACGTGATAGGCGTATTCGTTGAGGCTGTAGTTGGCGGAGCAGGCGCTGCGGGAGCGGGTGCCTTCGTAATCGACGCCCAGGCCGCCGCCCACGTCCACCACGTCGACTGGCGCGCCCAATTGACGCAGCTGTCCGTAGAAGCGCGCACATTCACCGAGGCCGCGCTGGATGTCGCGGATGTTGGCGATCTGCGAGCCCAGATGAAAGTGCAGCAGGCGCAGGCAGTCCAGGGCGTTGGCTTCGCGCAGGCGCTGAACGACCGTCAGGATCTGGCTGGAGGAGAGGCCGAATTTGGACTTTTCGCCCCCGGTGTTCTGCCAGTTGCCCTTGCCGATCGAGGCCAGGCGCGCCCGCACGCCGACCAGGGGGCGCACATCCAGACGCTGGGCTTCTTCCAGGATCAGATTGAGTTCGGTCAGCTTCTCGATCACGATGTAGACGCTGTGGCCGAGCTTCTGTCCGATCAGCGCCAGGCGAATGTATTCGCGGTCTTTATAGCCATTGCACACGATGGTGGAGCCGGGACGTTCCGACAGGGCCAGCACGGCCATCAGCTCCGGCTTGCTGCCGGCTTCCAGGCCCACCTGGCCATTTTCCATGGCGGGGGAGGCCTTGATGATCTCTTCCACCACCCGCCGTTGCTGATTCACCTTGATGGGATACACCACGGTGTAATGGCCCTGGTAGTCCTGCTGGCGGGCGGTTTGATTGAACGCATCGCACAGCCGGTTGACGCGGTCGTGGAGAATGTCGCTGAAGCGCACCAGCACCGGTAACGCCAGGCCCTCCGCCATGATCTGACGGGTCAGTTGCGGCAGGTTGATACTGCCGTCTTCCTGGCGACTGGGACGGATCAGGATCTCGCCGGTGTCGTTGACATCGATGTAGCCTTCTCCCCAGTAGGGGATGTTGTAGGCAGTCAGAACGTCGCTGCGCGTCCAGCTTTTCATTGCGTCGGGAGCCCCCAGGTAGCGGTGCGAAGGATTGTGCGGAGTTTCGTTAGGCGTAAGCCGGAGCGGCCTCGCCGAAAGCCCGTATTCTACGGTATGGAGCCGGGTGGGGGCTACGTTTGTCCCGCGCTTTCCGAATCACCGGATCATCGCCGGATCTTCGGGGGCGACGGTGCTACAATCCGGCGCTGACTCATTAACCGGGGATGGCTTGTATGGTTAACCCAACAGACATGGTGGATCCAACAGGACAGGGCGTTCATGACAGGCTTGAACCGGGCGTTTATCGCCACTTCAAGGGTGCCCTGTACGAAGTGATCGGGGTGGCCCGCGACTCGGAAACCGAACAACCATTCGTGGTGTATCGGCCTCAATATGGCGAACGGAGGCTGTGGATCCGGCCGTTGGCCATGTTTACCGAGGCGGTGGAGCGGGATGGCCGGCGCCAGCCTCGCTTTGAATATGTGGGGCCCGTGGCCTAGGTCGGCGCTTCGGCGTTGAGAACGGCTATCCGTATAATTTTCAGGGCGTTGAACTTCATTTTTTCAACGGTAAGCGGCCAGACGCAGGGCTGGCTTAAACAACAGTTGGGTGGAGCGGGTACTAGCGGTAGAATAGCGCCCTTTACCTTCCACGCAGGTACGGAGAGCATCATGAGTGAACAGATGAAGGGCTGGTTTACCGAGATTTTCCAGGATTACGGCACCGGCTTTTCCTTGAAGGTCAAGGGCAAGCTGCACGAAGAGCAGAGCCGTTATCAGTTCATCGAAATTTTCGATACCGAGACTTTCGGCAACCTGATGGTGATCGATGGCGCGGTGATGCTGTCGACCCGTGACAACTTCCTGTACCACGAAATGATGTCCCACCCGGCCCTGTTCACCCACCAGGATCCGAAGAAGGTGGTGATCGTGGGCGGCGGCGATTGTGGCACCCTGAAGGAAGTGTTGAAGCACCCCGGCGTGGAAGAAGCCTGGCAGGTGGAAATCGACGAGCGGGTGACGCGTCTGGCCGAGGAATATTTCCCGGAGCTCTGCAGTGCCAACGCCGATCCCCGCGCCAACTTCTTCTTTGGTGACGGGATCAAGTGGATGGCGGATGCCGATCCCGGCTCCATCGACGTCATCATCGTCGACTCCACGGATCCGGTCGGTCCGGCGGAAGGTCTGTTCGCCGTCGACTTCTACCACAACTGCTACCAGGCGCTGCGCGAAGGCGGCATTCTGGTGCAGCAAAGCGAGTCGCCACTGCTGCATGCCGAAACCATCATCAAGAACATCCATAAGGACATGAAGGCGGCGGACTTCGACCATGTGCGCACCTTGCCGTTCCCGCAGCCGGTTTATCCCACGGGCTGGTGGAGCTGCACTATGGCGGGCAAGAAAAAGCGGGTGGAGCATTTCCGCGAGGAAGATGCCGCCGAGCGGCCGTTCGTCACCCAGTACTACAACGAGGATGTGCACCGCGGCGCATTGGCGATGCCTGAGTTCCTGAAGCGGGCATTAAATCAGGAATAACGAATACTGGGGCTGACTGCCCAGGAGTGCGATTGGCCGGTCTTCGTCAGCGGACGAACCGGCTAACCGCGCGGCACCTTTCCTTTACGCTTCCTTCCCTTTCTCGCTCTATTTTTCTCTCTTTATTTGCTACCGCCTGTGCGGGTCATTCTGCATGCGATTAAGCTATCTTTTTGATTTAAAAGAATTATGCCTCTGGCAAGTCGTGCCTGAAAAGTCAATGCTTGCTTCGTTGCGTAAAACCATGCGTGAACTAAGCTTATTTCAGCCGGCCGCAACGCACAGCGTCCTTCTCAGGCGTCCTGATTGGCAGCAGTTCCCCTGCTTTGCCGGCCAAAGATTTACGCAGTGGTGAGGTCTGGCTATGGCGAAGTGCGCCTGGCAGCAGATTTTGGCTGATTAAAGCAATAAAACGGAGATTGCGAATATGTTTTTACGTGCCTTGAAAGTGTCACTGTTGACGATTCCCGCCATGTTGGTCTGGGCGGGTGATGTCCCGCCGGAAGTCCAGAAGATCATTCCGGTGGTGCAGGCTTGGGGCGAAGACCCGGCGCTGGTGACAGCGGTTCGGGAGCGTAATGCGCAAGGTGGCAGTCTCGCCGATGTGCAGGCGAAGGACCGGGAGTGGCAGGCCTTCACGGGTGTGAGCCCCTTCATGGAATCGCTGATCAAGAATGCGGCGGGTACCCGTCTGGCGGAGCTGGAAACCAGCAGCCCCTGGTATTTTGAGGTGTTTTTGATGGATCAACTGGGTGCGAACGTGGCCATGACCAACAAGACCTCTGACTACTGGCAGGGCGACGAGGCGAAGTTTACCCAATCCTTCAGTAACGGCGTGGGTGCCGTGCACGTGAGTGAGGCCACGTTCGATGAGAGCGCGCAGGCCTACCTGATTCAGATCTCGGTGCCGGTTCTGGATGACGGCAAGGCCATCGGCGCGCTCACGGTTGGAGTCAACCTGGATGAACTCGCCCAGTAATAGCGCGGGTCGTTTTCTCTTGGTGTTTGAGGTGTTTCTTCGCGTTTGAGGTATTAGTTCATGAATTTTTGGGTAAACCTGGGCTTCCGCTGGAAACTTGCGATTCCCGTGCTGGTCATTGCGGCCATCGTGGCACTAGCTGCGGCGGCCAATTATCGCCTGATGGGAGACATCAGCGAGCACGCCAATCGCATTATCGCCGTCCACATGCCAGCGGTTGAAACCATGCTGGAGGCGGACCGGGATCTGCATCAGGTGCTGGTGGCGGAACGTAGCCTGATTTTTATCGGGCCGGAAAGTGCCCAGTATCAGGTCATGCTGGATGAACATCGCGAGAATCTGGAGCAAGCCGAGGCGAGGCTAACATCGGCCTTTACGCTGTTGCAGGGTGATGCGGTCAAGGCCAAGGCCGGGCAGTTTCAACCGCTGTTCGAGCGGTGGCGGCAGACATCGGTGAAGATTGTGCGGGAGCGGACCGAAGGTGGTCGGATCGGTCGCACCAACGCGATTGAAATGACGTTTGGTCCGGGGCTCGAGCAGTTCGAGCAGATGCGCGGCATGCTGGATGAAATGGTGCAAATGACCCAGCAGACGGCGGAGGCGGAAGGTGCCGAGGTGCAGGCGCTGATTGCGCGTGAGCATGTGCAGCAGCTGGTGGCGTCCCTGACCACGCTGCTGATCTGCGCGGTCATGGCGCTGCTGTTCCCCAGCCTGGTGGTCAAGCCCCTCAATGCCATGCGGGAGCGGTTTGAGGACATGGCCAGGGGCACGGGCGATCTGCGCGTACGCCTGACCGCCGACAGTCAGGATGAGCTTGGTAAGATCGCCCAGGCGTTCAACCTGTTCATGGACAAGCTGCAAGCTCTGATTGTGGATATCGCCAAGGTAACCGACAGCCTTGCCGATTCGTCTGCCTCGTTGGCGGCCACGTCCAAGCAGAGCAGTGTACGGATCAACGACCAGCATCGCTCGGTCGATCTGGTCGCCACGGCCGTTAACGAGATGGGGGCGACCGTGCATGAGGTGGCAACCCACACGGCGAGCACGGCCCAGGAAACCCGTCAGGCCGAATCCAGTGCCGCCGAGGGCAGTCAGGTGCTGGAACGCACGGTGACCGCGATTCGGGATCTGGCTGGCGAGGTTGAGGGGACATCGCAGGTGATTGGCGAGCTGGAGCAGGAAACCGGCAGCATTATCGCCATCCTCAATGAGATCAAAGGGATTGCCGAGCAGACCAATCTGCTGGCGCTCAACGCCGCCATCGAGGCGGCCCGCGCCGGTGAGCAGGGACGGGGCTTTGCGGTGGTGGCGGAGGAAGTGCGCAATCTGGCGGGCAAGACACAGCAGTCCACCGAGAACATCAACCGCATGGTCGAACGGCTGAAGGTCGGAGTCGGCAATGCGGTCAGCGCCATGAATGCTGGATGTGAAAAAGCCGCGCGGGCGGTTACCCAGGCGGACGAGGCGGGCCATTCGTTTGCCGCCATTACCGATGCGGTAACCCAGATCAACGAGATGACCCTGCAGATCGCCAGTTCCGCGGAAGAACAAAGCGCGGTGGTGGAAGACATCAATAAGAATCTGGTGGAAATCAGCCGTGTCGCAGAGGAAAGTGCCCTGGGCGCGCAATCGGCGCAGGAATCCGCGGAGCAATTGCGGGAGTGGGCAAACCGTCTGCGCCAGATCGTTGGGCAGTTTCAGACCTAATCGTCGGACAGTGTTAGACCGGGCGGGAGGGTAAATCCGCACCAAACAAAAAGGGCACCTGAAGCGGTGCCCTTTTTGTTTGGTGCCGGGTCTTGGCAAGCGCCTCGACCCGGTGGTTGAGCGACGACTCAGTCGCGGGTGAACTCGGGGTAGGCCTCCATGCCACACTCGGCACGGTCGATACCGACATACTCGTCATCGGCGCTGACCCGGATACCCATGACCGCCTTCAGGATGCTCCAAACGATCAGGCTGGCGACAAAGACCCAGACGAAGATGGTGAGGCCGCCGATGATCTGGCCGCTGAAGGTGGCATCGCCGTTGGTGACCGGCACCAGCAACAGACCCAGAATACCGCAGGTGCCATGGACCGAGATGGCGCCGACCGGATCGTCGATGCGCAGTTTGTCCAGCGCGACGATGCTGAAGACCACCAGGGCACCGCCGATCGCGCCGAACAGAGTGGCCATCAGGGGTGTCGGGGTGGACGGCTCGGCCGTGA
>CAYXVO010000135.1:0-7682 GCA_964467875.1 uncultured Pseudomonadales bacterium
TCGTGATCGCCTGGCAGGGCCAGATCCGACAGTTCGATTTCTTCGATTTCTTCGAATTCGTCGACCTCTGGTTGCTCGAAAGACGCCTCCAGGGTTTCATCCGCCAGAACCGGCATGGCGTCGTCCGCCGGCATGGCTGGCGTGGCGAGCGCTTCTAACTGTTGCAGCAGTACGCCATCCCGTTGGGTGGAGAGGCCGGCAGCCACCTGGTCCATCATGTTGAGCAGGATTTCGTGGCCGCGGCGGATGGTGCCCAGGCTGGCATCGTCGGCCACCAGTAAGCCGGCTTCGATGGTGCCGTAGGCTTCGCGCAACGCCTCGCTCAGCTCTGCCACATCATCAAGTCCGGCGATACAGGCGCCCTGATTCAGGGTCAGCAGGCTCTGGGAGAGCTTCTCCAGCTCGTCGCCGGTTACCGGATCGTGGCTCCAGTGCAGCAGGATCTGCTCGGCATCCAGCAGGATATCCACACCTTCGGTGAGGAAGATGTTGATCAGTTGCGGATCCGGCGCGCCATCCAGAGACTCCTCCAGCTGTTCGCCGTGATGTTGGAGCATGGCCTGATGCGCCTGGGTGACCCGCTGCAGGTACTCTTCGACGCCTGCCAGGGGCGCCTGTGGCGCCTGTTCAAGCTGCACGATGCCGTCATGAATGAAGCCCACCAGTTCCGCCAGCAGGTCGACCATGGTTTGATCGGCCAGTACGTTGCAGGCACGGGCTTCCTTGATGTATTTCTCCATCGGCACCGCGACGGTGGCAATGGGCAGGATATTGGCGGTGTTGGCGCTGCCCTTCAGGGTATGAAGCGCGCGCGACACATCGTCGCTCAAGGGCACCGGCTGGCCATTGGCGCGCGCGGTGGCGACGAAGGTCTCCAGGGTCTGGAGATGGGTTTCGGTCTCGGTGCGGAAAATATCCAGCAGTACCGGATCGACGTCCCCCTCGTCGGCGTAGTCCGCCAGGTCCTCGTCCAGATCGTCGGTCAGAGAGGCAACACCGGTGTCCGCTGTCGTAACGGCGGCATCCAGCGTGAGCGTTGTGGCTTCCGGGCTGGCGGATTCCCGTGCCGGCGCCTGGATGGCGGCGCCACTCAGCAGGCTCGCCAGCGCTGGTACGGTTTCGCCCCGAGCCAGGGCCTGCGCCTGTTGCTGGTAGGGTTCGACCTTGCGGCTCGGACGGCGACGCAGGCGGAAATCGTCGATCAACTCGGGCAGGATCTCGACCACCGCCTGCATCAGTTCGGCCGCATCGGGCGTCAGTGATACCGTGTTGTCGATGATCCGGTTGAGCAGGTTCTCGATGCCCCAGGCAGTCTCGCCCACGCGCAGGGCGCCTACCATGCGGCCGGAACCCTTCAGGGTATGGAACGCCCGGCGGGCTTCGATCAGCGCATCGTGCTGGTTCGCATCGTTCAGGTACTGGGGCAGATACTGGCGGATGGTATCCAGTACTTCGCCCGCTTCCTCAATGAAGATCTCCAGGATCTCGTCATCGACCAGATCGGCGTCGGCTTCTTCCAGGTCATCGCCCTGGTCATCCGCCTCGACGCTGGCAAGCGTGGCGATATCCGCCGGCGCCTGCTCCGGTTCCACCGTGTCGGTAAGTTCCGGCAGGGTATCCAGGTCCAGGCTGTCCGTGGCTTCGTCGGATTCGGCCAGGCTTGCCTCGGCAATCTCGGGCTCGGCCAGGCTAATCTCGGGCTGGTCCGCCGGTGCGGACGCGGCGGCGCGGGCGCTGGCCTTGGCGGGTTGCGCCAGGGCCTCGGCCTGGGCCACGAATTCGGAGACATCATCGCTCTGCTCGCCGCTGCGGAACTCCGCGAGCAGGCGGGGCAGACGGTGGATGACACCGTCCAGCAATTCGAACATGCCGAGGCCGGCATTGATACTGCCGTCGAGCACGCGGTTCAGCATGTTCTCGACCGACCAGGCCAGCTCCGCCAGGGTGCTGGCGCCGACCAGACGGCCGGAGCCTTTCAGGGTATGGAAGGCACGACGCAGTTCCACCAGCGCGACCTCATCCTTGGGCTCGGCCTGGAATTGCGGGAAATAGGTGCCAATGGTTTGCAGAACTTCGTCGGCTTCTTCGATAAAGATATCGATGATTTCGTCGTCGATCAGGTCGCGATCGGTTTCCTTGCTGGCGGATGCATCGGGCGCGACGTTGGACGGTACTGGGGTGCTGTCGCTGTCCGCGGCCGGCGTGGAACGTGCCGCTCGCTGCGGTGTGTGGCCCACGGCATAGCCGAGGGAGGCAACGCTTTCCTCCGCCACCTGCAGGATCATCTCGTTGTCTTTGCTGCCTTCTGCCAGGCGTTCAAGGTAATACTCGATACTGGTGATGGCGTCAGCCAGGGTGTCCAGTTGCTGCCATTCGGGCACGGACTGATCGTCCAGCAGCACGTCCTGTACATAGCGGGCACAAGACTGCAGCAGGGCGGCGGCGCGCTCCAGGGGAATGATGGCCAGGCCGCCTCGAATGCTGTTGAGCATGGCCGGCACATCGGCTATTTCCCGGTGATCCCAGTGGGACGCGATGAACTCGACGATGTCGTTCTTGGCCTGTTCCAGGCCATTGCGGGCTTCCCGGATCAACGCGCCATGGGCATTTTCCAGCTGCTCGCGGGGGATGTGGCTGGCGGCTTCTTCCGGCTGCGTAGAGCTGTCGTTCATGCCACTCAGCGTGGCCTCGACGTAGAGCAGGGCACCGGCAATATCCATCAATTCGCCGTCGCCTGGCGCTTCGTCACGGGCGACGATGGCGCGAATCTGGTCGATCTGTTCCTGGATGACCTTGCGGGGAATCCCAAGACCCATCACGGCCACCGTGTTGGCGACCTGGGTCAGGCCCGGAATCAGCTCTTCCAGTTCTTCACTGTTCTTGTGTTCGCTGCGCACGAACAGGTCAAGCTGATCCTTGATGCGGGCCAGTTCTTCGTTGAGGGCGGCGACCACGGAGTGGATCGCACCCCGGTCCGGGCCCGACATTTTTTGCCGTTCTTCGTCCACTTCCTGCTCAGAGGGCAGGGCGCGGTCGAGTTGGAACAGACTCTTGATTTCGTCAACGTGGGCCGAGCCGGCGGTGGATCTGGCAATGTAATACAGCAGGTGCTTGAGGAGGTCTTCCGGCACCGGTTGCAGCAGGATGTCGACATTTTCGTCAATCAGGCGCTTGATCTGGGAATCCAGGTGACGCAGCAGGGTTTTGGTGGCCGACGACAGCGGAATGCCGCCAACCGCCAGGGCTTCCACGTAGGCCCGGGCCACGGCCCAGAGCTGGCCATGGGCGGTGCTTTCGCACACTTGCTCGAGTTTTTTGGTGACCTTGCGCAGGAAACCATAATTGCCCTCGAGATCATGTACGCGGATCACGCCGGCCAACGAAAACTGGTACATCTGCCGCAGTTTGCGCAGCAGGGCCAGCGTTTCCTCGTCATGCAGGCGTTGGCTGATTCCCGCGGGCGGCGTGACACGCGTCGGCGACAGGTCCGGCGTGAACACCGAATTGTCCGACAGCAGGTCTTCGCCCCGGGAGGCACGCAGATCGTTGAGAATCGGCAGCAGGATCACCGGCAGATCGCGCTTGCCCGTCTGGATACGCTCCAGATAGGTGGGCAGTTGCACGATGGCGCGCATGAGCACTTCCTGCGCTTCCTCCGGATGTGGCACTTCCTGGTTCAGCATGGCCTGCGCCAGCTTCTCCATTTCTTCCGCCATCAGGGCCGCGCCATAGAACTCCACCATCTGCAAGGTCCCATGGACCTGATGGATGTAGTTCAGGCAAAAGCGAATCCGGGCGGTGTCGTCGGTATTTCCGACAAAGGCTTCCAATGCCTGCCGCGCCTGATTCAGGGTTTCTTCAATTTCCCCTCGGACCCAGTCAAGGGCTACATAGTCATGGTTGTTAGCCATAACTTCTCCAGCTGATTAGTTCGATTCAACGCGTCTGATAAACGCCAGCGACTCGTCGCTGCGCACCCTTTCGAGTAGTGGGTGTTGCCAGTCCACCATCTCGCCGAGGCCGAGGATCATAAGCCCCCCCGGTATGAGCCTTTCCGCCAGCCGGTTGAGGATTTCCTTTCGGCGCCAGCGACGGAAGTAAATTAACAGGTTCTGACAGTAGATAATGTTCATGCCATGCATGGGCGCGTCCCGTAAGTCCAGCACATTGATCCGGGCAAAACAGACGCGCTCGCGAATGGACGGTATGACCTCGTATTGGCCGCCTGGTTTCTGAACGAAATACTTTTGTTTTCGTTCTTCGTTCAGGCATACCAGCTTGCGCGTCGGGTAGACACCAGTTCGCGCCTTTTCGAGGGCGGGTTTGCTGATATCGGTCCCGGTCACGCCGTAATATTGCTCCAGCCCCAGGAAGGCCATGCATTCGTCAATCAGCATGGCGATGGTGTAGGGCTCCTCGCCGGTCGAACAGCCTACACTCCAGGCTTCGATCGGTGTCTTACGGAGCATGTCCAGTGGCCGTGTCAGGATGTAGTCCACCAGTAGGCTGAAAGCCTGCTCGTCGCGGTAGAAGCGGGTCTCCTGAACCGTTAGACGGTCCACCAGAATGGCCCACTCCATGATACCGCCGGGGCTGTTCACCACACGGTCGTAATATTCCTGATAACTTTGGCAGCCGATTTCGCGCATCCGGATTCCCAGACTCGTCTGGAGAAACGTCTTCCGTTGGGGCGGAAGATTCATACCGGTGCGCCGCTCAACGAGGGCCTGCCACTGCTGGAACTGCCGTTCGTCCATTTCTGGCAGGCTTCGCAGACTCCATCCGCTGAAATCTGCGCCTGCGTTGTCTTTTGCCATGGATGTCACATCATTCCAAGGGCGCGAATGGATGATTAGGCTGCGTCCTCAAAACCCGGCAGCTTGAAGCCGGCGACGGATTGCCGCAACTGATTGGCCAGTTCCGCCAGCTTTCCGATGGACTTGGCAGTCGCCATGGTGCCTGCGGAGGTCTGCGACGTAATCTCCTGAATCACGTTCATGGTGTTGGAGATATGGCCAGCGGAGGAAGACTGCTGACGTGCCGCGTTCGAGATGTTCTGAATCAGGTCGGCCAGGTTCTTCGAAACGTTCTCGATCTCTTCCAGGGCGACGCCGGCGTCCTGGGCCAGACGAGCACCCCGGACCACTTCCGCGGTGGTGTGCTCCATGGAGATAACCGCTTCGTTGGTGTCGGTCTGAATCGTCTTCACCAGTGCCTCGATCTGCTTGGTCGCAGCCGAGGAACGTTCTGCCAGGCGCTGTACTTCGTCGGCAACCACCGCGAAGCCGCGGCCTGCGTCACCGGCCATGGAGGCCTGGATGGCGGCGTTCAGAGACAGGATGTTGGTCTGGTCGGCAATGTCGTTAATCAGCGATACGATGTCACCGATTTCCTGGGAAGATTCGCCCAGACGCTTGATCCGCTTCGCGGTTTCCTGAATCTGCTCACGGATGGTATCCATGCCGTGGATGGTGTTCTGTACCACTTCCGCGCCTTTCTTGGCGATTCCCACCGAGCGCTCGGCTACCGCGGCCGATTCGGCGGCGTTGGACGATACCTGGTCAATCGACACGGCCATTTCGTTGATGGCCGCCGAGGCTCCGGCAATTTCCTGTGCCTGGTGTTCGGATGCGTCAGCCAGGTGCATGGCGGTCGCCTGCGTTTCCTGGGCCGCACCGGCAACCCGTACCGCCGTCTCGTTGATGGAGGTTACCAGGGAGCGCATCTGGTCGATCGCGAAGTTGATGGAGTCGGCGATGGCACCGGTGAAGTCCTCGGTTACCGTGGCCTCCGTCGTCAGGTCACCGTCAGCGAGGTCAGCCAGTTCGTCCAGCAGACGCAGAATGGCGTTCTGGTTCTGTTCATTCTGGGTGGCTTCTTTTTCGTAGCGGACCTTGGATTCTTTCTGCAGGGTGAACGTGACCACTACGATCAGGAAGAAGATTGCGACCAGCAGGGCGTAGGCCAGGGTGCTGTTGATAAGCCGGCTCTCTGCCTGATTCTGGAAGATGTCTACCAGTTCAGAGGTTTCGCTCAGCAGGGTCTGGGAATTCAAGAAGATGTTGTTGGCGCCTTCCCGTACCCGGAACAGCTCCGGTGACTTTTCCAGAATGGCGTCGACGTTTTCGCTCATGAAGTTGAAAATTTCGGCGATTGCCTCAAGGCCGTAGCGCGCGTCCTGATCTGTTACCCGGCTGATACCCATGGCGGAGTTGCCTTCCACCATGCCGCTCAGAACCCGGCCAAAGAGGCTGGTGTCACGGCCGAAACGGTCGGCTGCAGTGACCGCGTCCGCACTACCTTCCAACACTTTACTGACACTGCCGAGAATCCGCTCCGCCAGCAGCGACTGACGCTGGGCGACGGAGATCTGGTCGGAGGGCGCACCGTTGTCCAGCAGGATGTTGACCACGTCTTCATACTCAAGCTGAATCTGTGGCACCTTCTCGTTCAGGGTGTCGGCGACCGCGTGCAGTTCGATGACCGTGTCCTTGGAGGACAGGATCTGGTCGGCGCTGGTTTTCACCTCGGCCCACAGCGCCTGCACATCGTTCATTTTTTCGTTTTCGGTCGGGGGTAGGTGTTCCGCTTCGTTGCCCTGGGTCAGGTAGTTCCAGTAGCGCTCGAAGTCGTCCCGGGAGCGGCGCAGCTGTTCGAAGGCGTCTTCCTTGCCGGCAGCCGCTTCGCTCGCGTTCTTGGCGATCTCCTGAGACAACACGCGCAGTTCGCCGGCATAACCGATGTACTGTTTGTCGCGGTTGGTATCAGTGTTGATCGTGAACGAAATGAGGATCAGCGCGATCAGAAGGATTGCCAGCAGACCCGTGAGCCACATGGTAGCCCTGCTAGTGCCTGAACCCAGGGTCAAATTTCCGAATTTTCGCTTCATTTCAATTGGCTCCCGGCCTCGAAAATTTTGTTTTTGAAAAAGTTTAGCTGAATCGCAGGGGGTTCTGGGCGCTCGTGCCTCCCGTACCCTACCATCGTGCTACATCGACAAAGCCAGGATGATCCGCCAGCAGGAATGGGCTGAACACAGCCCAGGCTTCGTCGTTCTTGCTGTACTGTCCCAGCACTAATGAACTCATGGCATCGGGAACATGGCTGGCGGAAGTGGAATAACTGTCGATGGCGAAATATTGCATCCCTTGAACACTATCGACGATCAGTCCGCTGAAGGCATCGCCCCGCTCCACCACTAAAACCCGCTTGTCCCGGCTGGTGCGGGCGCTACCCTGCAGACCGAAGAACTGGGCCAGGTCCATGATGGGGAGGAGGCGTCCCCGCACGTTGGCGATCCCGTTCATCCAATTCTTGACGCCGGGCACCTGGGTATATCGGGGCAAATGCAAAATTTCGCTGATCTCACCCATGGGAGCCACGTACTTCTGGCCCGCCAGGACAAAACCAATACCGTTCCACAGTTGCACCACCTCTTCCTGAGCCGGCAGGCCCGCTGCGGATTGCTTACAGCGCCGCTCCAGGTCCGCCAGGGCGGCGAATGGATCGGTCTTGGGCGAGGCGAGGTTGAGAGACTCCATGGGAATCAGCCGATCAGTTCGTTGATCGTGCGAAGGAGCTCGTTCTCGTCGACCGGCTTGACCAGATAACCGCGGGCGCCTTGACGGGTACCCCAGACGCGGTCTGTTTCCTGGTCTTTGGTGGTGACGATGACGACCGGA
>CAYXVO010000136.1:0-3236 GCA_964467875.1 uncultured Pseudomonadales bacterium
CCAAGAGCCAAGAGCCAAGCGCTGAACGCCTCGGCAATCAGTAGCCCTTGCTCTGCAGATCCACTACAAAATCGATCTGCTCACAGCGTCCGACACCTGTCTCCACCGTGCCATCCGCCAATAAATTCAGCCAGCGGTATCCGGGCGCGGCGTCGTCCACGGAGAATTCAACCGAGTGCGGTCTGAACTGGACGCAGGTGGAGGGTGATCCCAGCAAACGGATATGACCACGCTGGGCATCCACTTCCTGATGGACATGCCCCCAGAGAATGGCCCGAACATTGGGATAACGATCGACAATCTCGAAGAACTCATCGCGATTACGCAGGCCAATCTTGTCGAGCCACACGCTGTCCACATCGATCGGGTGGTGATGCAGGGAAATCAAGACGTGCAGATCGGGATCCTCGGCCAGCTCCTGCTCGAGCAGGCGCAGTTCATCCCGCCCCAGACGACCGAATACTTTTTGGGGCACGGAGGAATCCAACAGAATCAGCTTCCAGCCATCGCGCACCACCACCTGGTCCAGCGCCTCCGATCCGGCGGCAACCTGAACCATGGCGCGGGTTTCGTCGTGATTTCCCATGGACCAATACACTGGACAGGGAAAGACCGACATCTCATCACGAAATGCCTGATAGGATTCTTCCGAACCATCTTGGGAAATGTCACCTGTGGCGACAACGAGATCCGGCTCCAGTCCGTCATGCCGAATCAGGTCCAACACGGCGCTCAGACTCTGCCTCGTGTTCATGCCAAGCAGCGTACCCTCTACTTCTCGGCGCAAGTGCGGATCAGTCACCTGAATCACTTGCAGCGCAATCTGCTTCTCATCTAACACGATTACTCCGTCTCCACGCCGGAAATAGCTGGACAGTACGCAGGAGGGAGTTCCCGGCACCCGGTTTATACAAAGCGCCTGCGGCTAAATCTTCTGGTCTTTCATCTGCCACGCTTGCTCGCTTATTCAAGCAATTATGCTCAATGAAGTGCCAGTAATTTTTTGCAACCACTGAACAGCAATATATGCGGGGGCCGGCATTTTTCCAGTACAAGAGTCACATTTTAGCGACAAGCTGAAAGGGCAGATGGCCGTGTTTGATACAATAGTTGAGCCAGTCCGCAAGAAAACTATTTAGCTGGAGCTTTTCATCGGGCAGGTGCATCTGATCGTTGGGGTATTCATTGTGACCTCGCACCTGGCGATGCTGAAAGCAACTCACCACCTCGGCCATGCGCGCGTCATGGTAAACCCGCACGGTCATTTCAGGATTGTTCAACCAGCGACCCACTGCCTGAACCTGTTCCAGATATAACGTCTGGGTATACTTGGCGGTGTCCACCACCTGAAGACGAACCGTCCCCAGATGCTTACCCTGGGCAAACAACTCGTACTCCGCCGACTGACCAGCGCGCAGGGCCGGCATCAGTTTCTGCAGGCGCACATAGTTGGCTTCGCAGATCGCGCCGATCTTCGCCAAATTCGGTACATAGCGGGTTTTCATGAACCACCCCGACTTGGTTCTCATAATGAATTTATTCGATGAGCCCCTTCCAGGCCTCGCGGACGTTCGCCTCATTCAGACGCAGCCACAGCAGAGCAATGACCGCCGCGGCATTGTTGATCCTGCCAGTTTCGACCATGCCATAGGCCTCGCTCAGATCAATCACATGCACGCGGATATCCTCACCCTCGTCTTCCAGGCCATGGAGCCCGCCGACACCCTCGGAATTCACCAGGGCACAATACAGATCAACCTTCTCCGAACTGCCACCAGGTGATGGCAGGTAACTGCTGATGTGCATCAGCGCCTTCAGCTCACAGCCGGCTTCCTCGACGGCCTCACGGCGCGCCACATCCTCCGGGCTCTCACCCTCGTCATTCAATCCCGCGACCAGCTCCAGCAGCCAGGGTGTCTTGGCTTCGCGAATAGCCCCGATCCGAAACTGCTCGACCAGAACGACCTTATTGCGCACCGGATCGAACAGGAGGACACAGGTGGCGTTATGGCGAACAAACAGCTCGCGCTGCAACACATTGCTCCAGCCACCCGCGAAAAGCCGATGCTTCACATGGTACTTCTGGATACTGTAAAACCCCTTGAAGCACTGTTCACGCGCCACGACCTGAAAGTCATTGTGATTGAATGGTTCCTGACCGTCGCTCATGACACTTCTCTCATTTGGGGCGTTCTCTCCACCGTTTGTGTTCGCTTCATTGCTGGCACTGCTTTCGTTCATGGCACCATGTTCATTCATGGTAGTACTTTCGTTCATGTCACTGGGTCCGCTCATGACCATCCTCGCTCATCCATCATCGCTCCCTGCTTCTCTCACGCGCCCTCAGTTTCTCGGAATCTAGCAAATCTGATTGCGAAAAGCCCGGACCGATCCACAAGAATTCACTTTTCCTGTCGTTCGGGCCGGGCGCGAGGAGAAAGACGGACGACAGCTTATTTTACTGTGATGTCCTGCAATCTTTTGTAGCCTTATATTTTGTGGTAAATGACACCACCCTGTTGTTTGAATTCCTCGGCTTTTTCCGCCATGCCTGCCGCTACCGCATCCGTGTCCGCCTGTTGTCCACTGGCGAATTCCCGGACCTCCTGACTGATCTTCATGGAGCAGAATTTTGGCCCACACATGGAACAAAAGTGCGCCACCTTGGCGGACTCCTTGGGCAGGGTTTCGTCATGAAACGCGCGAGCCGTGTCCGGATCCAGCCCAAGATTGAACTGATCCTCCCACCGAAATTCAAAACGCGCCTTGGACAACGCATTGTCCCGGATCTGTGCCCCGGGATGCCCCTTCGCAAGATCCGCCGCATGGGCGGCAATCTTATAGGTGATGATGCCGGTCTTGACGTCATCCTTGTTGGGCAGCCCCAAATGCTCCTTGGGGGTGACGTAACAAAGCATGGCACAGCCGTACCAGCCAATCATCGCCGCGCCAATGCCAGACGTAATATGGTCGTAGCCGGGTGCAATGTCCGTGGTCAGAGGACCTAATGTGTAGAACGGAGCTTCGCCACACTCACGCAGCTGCTTATCCATGTTCTCCTTGATCAGGTGCATGGGCACATGCCCTGGCCCCTCGATCATCACCTGCACATCATGCTTCCAGGCAATCTGGGTGAGTTCTCCGAGTGTTTCCAGCTCGCCGAACTGCGCCGCGTCATTGGCATCCGCCACGCTGCCCGGACGCAGACCATCTCCCAGGGAAAAGCTGACGTCGTA
>CAYXVO010000136.1:3251-7593 GCA_964467875.1 uncultured Pseudomonadales bacterium
CTCAAAATGGGTGTAGAGGAAATTCTCCCGATGGTGCGCCAGGCACCACTAAGCCATGATGGATCCGCCTCGGGAGACAATGCCGGTTACCCGGTTCGCGGTCAGCGGCACATAACGCAACAAGACGCCCGCATGGATCGTGAAATAGTCCACGCCTTGCTCCGCCTGCTCAATCAAGGTGTCGCGAAAAATCTCCCACGTGAGATCTTCGGCAACACCGTTCACTTTCTCCAGTGCCTGATAGATCGGCACCGTGCCAATCGGCACCGGCGAGTTGCGCACGATCCATTCCCGGGTCTCGTGAATATTCTTGCCGGTGGACAGATCCATCACCGTATCGGCGCCCCAGCGGATGCCCCAGGTCAGTTTCGCCACCTCTTCCTCGATGGAACTGGTGAGGGCGCTGTTACCGATATTGCCATTGATTTTTACCAGGAAATTGCGCCCGATTATCATCGGCTCCAGTTCCGGGTGATTGATGTTGGCGGGGATGATGGCACGGCCGCGGGCAACTTCCTCGCGCACGAACTCGGGCGTGATTTCCTGTGGAATGGCGGCACCAAAAGCATGCCCCGGATGCTGCTGATCCAGCAGTCCACGCTCACGCGCCTCCTGCAGCTTCATGTTTTCCCGAATGGCGATAAATTCCATCTCCGGCGTCACGATGCCACGCCGGGCATAGTGCATCTGGGTGACATTGGCGCCAGCGCGGGCACGACGCGGTAGCCGGTGCAGACCGAAACGCAGGCTGTCCAGCCCCGGGTCCAACTGGCGGCGCCGGGTAAACTCCGAGGTATAGTGCGGTAATGGTTCCGTATCACCGCGCGCCTCAACCCAACTCGCTCGCAACGGCGCCAGCCCCTGCCGCACGTCGATCACCGCCTCAGGATCCGTATAGGAGCCCGAGGTATCATAAACCGTCACCGGCTCATTCGGCTCACCGCCAAAGGCGGTCGGCGTATCCGCCAGCACGATTTCCCGCATCGGCACGCGAATATCGGGACGACTGCCTTCAACATAGATTCTCCGGGATCCCGGAAAGGGTGCCACGCTACGTTCATCGACCTGGGCTCGGTCACTCAGAAAATTTTCCGGTCTGGCGCTCATTGGAGCTCTCCTTGATCAACCTGTCTTACCGGCATGCTAGCCTTGACTGGCATACCTGCACGACATTACCTGGTGCTGGAACTGACTATGCGGACAAGGTGCCGCATGGGCGTACTCGGCAGGGGAGCCAGTTGAGGTAAAACACAGAGAAGAGATACCACGGGAATGACAGACACGTGTCGTGATCGGGAGCGATCTGCTTGGAGGGCTTGCGAGTTACTGCTCTCGTTGCCTACGCCGGCATTATCCGGATCAGGTCACGGGTTCCACGAAGTGGTCTCAGCCGTGACAACCGCCACAGCACCCCGACAAGATTCGACAGAGTGTAGAGTTACGGCTGTTTATTGTCCATAATGAGCGCGGCGGCAACCCGAACAAAAAAGCGCCCCAATTCTAGAGCAGAGTCTTGCGAAACCCCAGTTTCGCCTCCCATCGTTAGCGCCTCGGGGACATCCAATACTATCAGCAGGAAGACGTTATGGCCTTCAAGACATCCGTGATCGCAGTGGTTCTCGGTCTGACGCTAACAACAACAGCCCACGCCACGGATCTGGTCACCGTTTATCAACAGGCCGCCGAATACGACTCGGAACTAGCGGCGGCATTTGCCGGTTTCAAGGCCCAGGAAGAACGAGTCGATGAAGCCCAGGCCGCGCTACTGCCGCAAATCGGCGCAACCGCGAACCTGCAACGCACCCGTTTTTTCGGCGATCCCGGCTTTGAGGTCGAGAGCAGTTTCAGCAGCAGCGGCTGGGGCGTCAGCCTGGTTCAGCCCCTCTTCCGCGCAGACCGCTGGTATCGCTTCCAGGGCAGCAAGTTGGCCTCGGAGCGGGCGCAGGCTGAATTCGCCCAGGAACAGCAGGAACTTATCCTGCGCACGGCCGAAGCTTATTTTTCGGTATTACGCACCAAGGAAGCCCTGACCACGTCCGTCGCCGCGGAAGAAGCCTTTGAGCGCCAATGGCAACAGGCGGTTCAACGGCACAGGGTGGGCCTGACCGCCGTCACTGAAGTCCATGAGTCACGCGCACTCTACGATGCCGCCAAAGTACAGCGGATCGCCCTGGAGGGTGAAGTTGATCTGGCGATGGAAAACCTGGAGCGCCTGACTGGAAAAACCTATCCCGCACTGGCCAATCTCAGCGAACAGTTCCCAATCTTCCGCCCGGTTCCCAATGAGCCAGATGCCTGGGTTAACACCGCACTTAAGCAGAACTGGACCGTGCAGACGGCGTTTCACGGCGTTCAGGTCGCGCAGGAGCAGGCAAAGGCGGCGCGCGCAGTGCACTATCCGACGCTCGATGCCGTAGCATCCTACAACCGTTCAAACAGCAACAGCAGCGGAAGCGGTCTGGAAGAATACCGTCAGAACTACATGACGGTAGGCATTGAGCTTAATGTTCCGCTTTATGCAGGCGGCGGCGTTGCGGCCGGCGCGCAGCGTGCACGCTATGAACTCGAACAGGCAGAACAGGTACTGACAACCGTCCGCCGCAACGTCACCCTGAACACGCGCAGCCTGTTCCGTGCCATCAACACCAACATTGAGTCCATTGCCGCCCGTAAACAGGCGATTATCTCAGCCGAAAGCGCACTCTCCGCGACCCGAGCCGGATACAAGGTGGGAACCCGTAACGTGGTCGAGGTGCTGGATGCAGAGCGGCTGTACTATGAAACGCTGCGGGATTACACCAACGACCGTTTCAGCTATGTGCTCAACAGCTTGCGCCTGAAGCAGGCCGCCGGCACATTGAGCCCGGACGACCTGATACAGCTGAACCGCTGGCTTGCCCACAGCAATAATTAATGAAACAGCGACGCTAGGTCCTGACTGCGAACGCATGGCCCGGAACCCTCTTGGTTGCCGGGCCTTTTTTTGACTGATTAATGCACCAGAGGCCGTACCAGTTCCAGTAGCCGCCCCAGCGCGCCCTGATTACGCTTGACCACCGCCAAACCAGCAGCGCCGATCGCTTCCCGCAACTGGCTGTCTTCCGCCAACTCGATCAGCCGGGCACCCAGATTCTCGCCCGATCCCACATAGATCAGCCCGTCAGCGGCAGAAAGCTGGTTACAGATATCCTGGAAGTTGAATACGTGTGGCCCCATCAGCGTGGGCAGCCCCAGAGCCGCCGGCTCCAACGGATTGTGCCCACCCCGCTCGACCAGACTGCCACCGACGAAGGCCACATCGGCCCCGGCGAAGAACACCATCATCTCGCCCATGGTATCGCCCAACCAGACATTGACGGTTTCATCCGGCAGACAACCACTGCTGCGACGCAGGCATTGCAAGCCCTGCGCCTGAACTTTTTCATACACGCCACCAAACCGCTCGAGATGGCGCGGCACCAGAATCAGCAACGCATCCGGAAACCGCTGGAGGAGTATCCGATGCGCCTCCAAAACCAGCTCATCCTCGCCCTCATGGGTGCTCGCCGCCACCCACACAAAGCGTCCAGCCAGCTGCTCTTTCAAATGACGACCTTCCTCCAGCTGATCCGGACGCGGCTCCATGTCGTACTTGATGCTTCCCGTGACCCGAACCTGTTCGGGTGACACACCAAGCCCGCGAAAGCGCTCGGCATCGGCCTCTGACTGGGCGGCAATCAGACTCAAGTCCTGGAGCATTGGGCGCGCCAGTGCAGCGACACGGCCATAACCCTGTGCCGACCGCGCCGACAACCGCGCATTGGCCAACAGCACCGGCACGCCCTGGCGCCGGCAATAGTGTACGGTGTTAGGCCAGAGTTCCGTCTCCATGATCACCAGGATCCGCGGCCGCACCTTGCGCAGGAAGCGCTTTACCGCGCCCGGCAGATCATAGGGCGCATAAACATGCTGGACGCTGTCGCCCAGCAACGCGCGCACCCGCTCCGAGCCTGTTGGCGTCATCGTTGTCACCAGCACGGGCAGATCGGGATACGCCTGCTGCAAGGCGCGGATCAGGGGTACCGCGGCGATGGTTTCACCGACGGATACTGCATGCACCCAAAGCCCACCCGAAGCAGCGTTCCACTCAAACCACCCGAAGCGCTCCTGCCAACGACGGGCGTAAGCCGGTGCGCGCCACGCCCGATACAGCAGGCGTAGCAAGATGGCTGGCAACATGAGGTAGAACATCAAGGTGTAGATCAATCGGGCCATGGCTTTCGTGGACGTTCCGGCTAACAAGGGCGGAGCGAAGTGTAACGGAATTTGGGTTCCTCTGCCGCCCCCGCTATAATTGCCGCCA
>CAYXVO010000137.1:0-7551 GCA_964467875.1 uncultured Pseudomonadales bacterium
CTCACCCAGTCCTGAGCGGACTTGATTAACCCAAAGAGTCCATCCACCGATGTTTGGGCCCCCCGAGCATTTTCCACAACCTCCTTTGTGGCCTTGCTGGTGGCATCGACCAGTTTGGAGGATTTGGATACCTTGGCGCGGGCCTCCAGTGTGGATCGCAATGTGCGATTATACTCCGAGACAAGCTGGACCATCTGGGTGGTCCGAGGTGCCACGATGGCCAGATAATCCGCAGCCCCTACCGCGCCAGTGGGAATCTTGAGTTTCTGCTTGTTGGTTGAGGCGATTGGTTTTCCGGCGGGGGTCAGAAGTTCCCCATAGTAGCGGCTGGGGGCGTTATTGGATTCACCGTCGTTTGCCCAGTCCGTCAGGCCAAAAAGGTAGAAATCCTTTTGTATGGCCTTGGACCGGCGCGCGAAATGAAATTGCCCCATGTTGTCCGGGAGTACTCTTCGCATTTGCTCAAAGCTGGCGGGATAAAGTCGAACCCGAACCTGGGTGGTCTTCTCCAGGGCGGCGGCTCTTTGATGGGCAAGTTTCTCTTCCAGCGCATCCAGCCTTCGCTGGGCCTGGGCATGGTTGGCCAAGGCAGATTCCAGACGGGTCTTGCGCTCATGCAATGCCAGGCGTTTTCGTTTTAAGGCCGCCGATTCGCTCTTTTCCTTGTCGAGCAGCTTTTGGAGTTCCGCCTCACCCTGCTGTATACGGCTCTTTTCGTCGCTTATTTTTAGTTCAAGCGCCAGAACGGTCTTCTGGTGTTTCTTCAGTTCTGCTTCCGCGGCTTTTAGCGCGGAGTCCGTTTTCTCGGTAGCCGCCTGCAGGGCTGATTTGACCGCGTCGTCGATCGTGCCGAATACCGTGGCGATGGCATTGCCCACCGCTTTGAGGCCGACGCGATAATTGAAGCTCTGCTCGGATAAGGCGGCACTGGCCAACATGGCACCGTCCAGGGTTTCCAGACTGGCTGGATCTGGAACCGATTCGTTTTGCAACTGTGAGATTTCACAGGGGCGGAAGCAGCCGTCGCCTTCATTGGGAAGCTGTGGAAGAGGCAATGCCAGAGGCGCCAATACATCCTGAAAATTGACCTCGGGCCAAAGCATGGCTTTCAGAGGGTTTTGGCTGTTCTGGTAGAGATCGAGGATCAACCGCCGCCCGGACGTTTGGCGCGAGGTGGGCGCGAGGCCTTGTTCCAATGGGTCAATTTGGCTTGAGTCGAAAGAGAGTGAATTCAAGAGCTGTCCCATGAAGGAAAAACAGCCTAAATAATCGAAGTTGGAGAACGAAAAGCCATCTCCCAAGGCAATTTGGCATCGCTTGTCACCGAGAGACTGTATCAGGTGTTCTTGAGCGGCCTTGAGGGCTTCTCTGGCCAGATAACGCTCGGCGGATGCAACGGATCGCTCTACCCGGTTCCAGCCATCGGTGGGTAAGGTCTTGCAGAACTTATGCAGCGGGTTCTCGGTGTCTCCGATTTTTTGCGGGAGAAGTACCGAGCGAAGCAGGACGCCACTTGCATGATGCGTCCGGAACTCTCCCCGCTCGATACTGAGTTTGAGAATCTGCTGAGCCGCCTGGATTCGTGCCTGGAGATGCCTGAGCCGGTAGAGGTGATCGTCGATACGGATTCCAAAGATCCCGCGCCCGTGGGCGTCGGTTAACATGTCCGAGACGGCGGGCTGAGCGCCCCAGTCTGATTCTGGAAATACGCCGGGCTGACAACGTGCGATCTTCTGCTGTCGTTGTCGCTCAACTTCCGGCTCAAGGAAGACGGCCCAGGCGTTGGTCTCTATTTGTAATAGATCGGGCGGCAGCTTTCTCTGTAGTACAGGGCGCATCGCCGCTTCATCTTCAAGCTGTCCATGAAACTCCTGCGCTTTTTGAAGGCATTTGGCTGGGTATTGGCCGCTTATATCCGTTAGATACTCCTGAGGCTGGTCGAACTGCCATTCATACGCAACATCGCGAGGCCGTAACCTGGCCTTAACCTCGGAGAGGGGAAAGCAGCTATTCGTGCCTTGCGACAGGGAAATACTCAGTGTCTCGCATCGATTGGCGCGTAGCTTTTCGTCTTTCTCCAGTCGGTTTATACGTGTAGCCGGGAGTTGTGCCTCGGAATAGGCAATCTGAAGACTATTGATCTTCGATTGCTTGAGACAGGCCGGCAGCCAGATCTCCCGAAGAGGCTTACCGGTTGCGGCTCGTTTACCTTCCTTGAGCGTTTCATTGCCTCGTCGGAAATCACTGAGGCGGACATCGTGGTAAGAGCTACTACTGCTGGTTTGCCTGATTTCCAGCTCGCGCCAAAGCTTGCCCTGATTAAAGATGTACAGGAAGCCGGGTCGAGCCAGGACCTTTGTTCCGGTTGCAACGGTCAGGCTGCTGATTCCCTTGATCATTGTCATTGGAATAACAGGCACAAGCACGTTCCATTGTCGCTCTAGCTGACGCGGTGTCTTCGTTGCGCCAGCCATCAGAGGCACTCGTATGGGAGAGCCACTCTCCGCCTCGATTTCCAGCCACAGGTTGCGCGTGGGCTGATTTTTCCAAGGCCACTTGTGCAAGGTGCTCGTCATATTATGGCCCGGGATCAGCTCCTTTCGGACCTGACTCGTCAGCCACTCTTGCTGCTCCATGTCCGCTTCGTCGTAGATCACAACCCGCTGGCCTTCAGGGTGATCCTGGCCGATCACTTCGACAATGAGGTGGCCTTCTTCACAGGCGGGGCCTTGAGAGATCGCACCAACTTTACTCACCCAAAATTCTCCATGTTCGAGAGGGGCGCACGTTCCATGTGGCTCCGGATTTGGTTCAGACCAGACGCGGGGCCAGTATCAGTTGGTAATAGGTGAAGCGCTTGGACGTGGCGCCCTGGCTGGCGCGCTGGATGGTGCCGTGCAGCAACCGCTGGTGCGCGCCGTCGATGAGTAGAAGGCTGTCGCGGTTCAGGTCCGGTCGCGACGACTTCCAGCTTAATCTTGTATGGCTGGGACAGGGCTTCGTCGGCCTTGAACTCCAGGACCCGGAGTTCGGTGGGAAAATCGGCGACATGCAACCGGAACTGGGCACGGTTGGCGGGCATCGACATGATAACGTCCTTGTACTCGATGAATAATCGGCCCAATCCTGGGTCGGGGCGTCATTATAACGGCCCCTCGGGGAGGGGCATAGCGTGAATTGTTGGGGACTGTGTTTTGAGGAGCCGGTTGACGTTTCAAAGAGACGCCGGTCGGTATTCGGTATGGCATTTAAAACGTTGCATCCAGAACGTTAACAGACCCTAGTGAAAATCCCGCGACGGGATCCGCAATGCCTGCAGATGCGGGCTGAGATCAATCAGCTTGCCCGCCACCACGTGAAGGATGTCTCCCTCCCGTTCCAGAATGCCCTTCACCTTCAACAGGCGGGCCGTCAGTAATGGCTTGCGCTGGGCACGTGCGGTGTTGAGCCAGACCACCAGGTTGATGGTGCCGGTTTCGTCCTCCAGGGTCACAAAGGTCACGCCCGAGGCGGTGCCTGGCCGTTGCCGCATGACCACCAGGCCCGCCACCGTGACCGGGGTGTTGGGTGCGACCCGCGTCAGTGCCTCGGCGTTCAGACAACCGTTCAACAGGCCTTGCTCGCGCAGCAGACACAAGGGGTGGCGCTCCAGACTCAGGCCCAGGCTCTGATAATCCTCCAGAATGGTTTCGCCCTCGGTGGGAGGCTCCAGGGCCGGGACGGCCATGTCGTTTGTCGCCTCTTCCTTGTCCTGCTCTTGTCTGTCCGGTTGGGGGGCGAACAGCGGACATGACTCCTCAACCCCCAGGATTTCCCAGCGTGCCTGATAGCGGTGAGCGGCAAAGGCGCGTAGCGCACCGGCTGAGGCCAGGATTTCCAGATCCGCGCCACGCAGGCCGGCGAGCCGGCGCAACTCGGGCAGGCTGCGATAGCCCTCGGCGGGACGGGCCTCTAGCAGCTGTTGCGCGGCTTCCCGCCGTAACCCTCTCACCAGACGCAGGCCCAGGCGCAGGGCGGGCTGATCCTGGGAATTACGGCGCTGGCCGTCGATTTGGTGGTCCCAGGTGCTGGCGTTGATATCCACCGGCAAGACCTCGATCTGGTGGCGCTGGGCGTCCTGGATCAACTGCGACGGCGAGTAAAAGCCCATGGGCTGGCTATTGAGCAGGGCACAGTAGAAGGCGGCCGGCTCATGACACTTGAGCCAGGCGGAGCTGTAGACCAGCAGGGCAAAGCTGGCGGCATGGGATTCGGGAAAGCCATATTCGCCAAAGCCACTGATTTCCCGCCACAGGCGCTCGCCGAATTCTGGACTGTAGCCGCGCGCCAGCATGCCCTGGATGAGCTTGGCGTGAAAACCCTCCAATTGGCCGGAGCGTTTCCAGGCGGCCATGGCCCGGCGCAGGGCATCGGCCTCGCCCCCGGTGAAGCCGGCGGCGACCATGGCCAGCTCAATCACCTGTTCCTGAAACAGCGGTACCCCTAACGTCCGTTCCAGTACGCCGCGCACGGCGGGGCTCGGATAGTCCACCGGTTCCAAGCCCTGGCGCCGACGCAGGTACGGGTGCACCATGTCGCCCTGGATAGGGCCGGGACGCACGATGGCAACCTGGATCACCAGGTCGTAGTAGCAGTTCGGGCGCAGGCGGGGCAGCATGTTGATCTGGGCGCGAGACTCCACCTGGAACACGCCGACACTGTCACCGCGCTGCAGCATGGCGTAGGTGGCAGGATCTTCCGGGGGAATCCGGCTGAGCGCCATGGGGCGCTGGCGGTCGGCGCTGACCAGCTCCAGGGCGCGGCGAATGGCGCTCAGCATGCCCAGTGCCAGAACGTCCACCTTGAGCAGGCCCAGGGTCTCCAGGTCATCCTTGTCCCACTGGATCACGGTGCGCTCCGGCATGGCGGCGTTCTCGATGGGCACCAGCTCAGACAGATCCCGGCTGGCGATGACAAAGCCGCCCACATGCTGCGACAGGTGGCGGGGGAAGCCGAGGATTTCCCGCACCAGGCGGGCAAAGTGCCGGCCGAGGCCGCGCCGGTCCTGCAGCCCGAGGCTGTGCAGCTGCTCAAGCCAGGCCGTCTCGCGATCGCGCCAGTCCAGGTTGGCGATCAGGTATTCCAGCTGCTCCAGATCCATCCCCAGCGCCTTGCCGACGTCGCGAATGGCGCTTTTGCCGCGATAGGTGATGACGGTGGCCGCCAGTGCCGCGCGTTCCCGGCCATAACGGCGGTAGAGATACTGGATGACTTCTTCGCGCCGCTCGTGCTCGAAATCCACGTCGATATCGGGCGGCTCATGGCGCTCCTTGGAGATAAAACGCTCCAGCAAAAGATTGACCCGGGCCGGATCCACTTCGGTAATACCAAGGCAATAGCAGACCGCTGAATTGGCGGCCGAACCCCGGCCCTGACAGAGGATGTTGCGGCTGCGGGCAAAGGCAACGATATCCTGGACCGTGAGAAAGTAATGCTCGTAGCGCAGCTCGGCGACTAATAAGAGCTCTTTTTCAATCTGCTCGTGAACCTTGGCGGGCGCGCCTTCGGGATAGCGCCGTTGGAGCCCTTCCTCGGTCAGTTGGCGCAGGTATTGGGCAGCGCTGTAGCCGCTGGGAATCAGGTCCTCGGGGTACTCATACCGCAGCTCATCCAGGGAGAAGTGGCAAAGTTCGGCGATTTTAAGGGTTTCCTGCAGCAACTCCGGGGCATAGAGCCGTTTTAGCTTCTCCAGTGGGCGCAAGTGGCGGTCCTGGTTGGGAAACAGGTGCTGGCCGGCATGCTGGATGGAACAACCCAGGCGGATGGCACTCAGCACATCCTGCAGGGGCTGGCGTTCAGCGCAATGCATGTGCACATGACCGGCGGCCACCCGGGGCAGTGACAGGTTCCGGGCAAGATGCTCCAGCCAGGCCAGGTAGGCGGCCTCATTGGCCAGCAGGAGGCGTTCCTGGAGCAACCAGAGACGCTCTGGAAACCAGTGTTTGAGCTGACTTCCGATGGCTTCGGCGTTTGTAAACCCTGGTTCCGGCTTCCACAGCAGCAGGCAGTCGTCCAGGCCCTGGCGGAAGTCCTCCAGTTCCAGGCGATAACTGCCCTTGTCGGCCCGGCGGCGGCCCAGGGTGATCAGGCGGCTCAATTGGCCATAGGCCCGGCGGTTGGGGCAGAGCAGGACGAGGGTGAGCGCGTCGGGCAGGCGAAACTCGGCGCCAATGATGAGCTTGAGGGGTGGTGCTTCAGTGGACTTGAGGGCATCGCTGGACTTGAGAACGCCGCTGGACTTGAGCGCGGCATGGGCCCGGACCACGCCCGCCACCGAGCATTCATCAGTCAGGGCCAGGGCCTGATAACCCAGGTTGCGGGCTTGCTGAACCAATTCCTCGGGGTGCGAGGCGCCCCGGAGAAAACTGAAATTGCTCAGGCAATGCAGTTCAGCGTAGGACATGCGGTTTACCCGTCTTTCGTTTTGTTCAGGCGAGCCATCTCAAACGAGCCATTTCAAGCGAACCAGCCGTGGATAAACCAGCCCTGCGCGGGCGTGCGAAAGGCCCAGCACAGGCTCCCGCTCCGGGTGCGGGCGATGTAATAGTCACGGCAGATGTCCTGGGGAGCATGATCGTCCCACCAGCCGGCCTGGATACGTTCCGGTCCCTGCAGCAACTGCAACTCACCCGGCCGTGCAGGCTGAGGCTGGGGCAGTAGCCAGAGGGGTCGGGGTGGGGTCTGGCTTGATTCGGTCCCTGAGTCCGGGCGCTGATTGCGGCCCTGGCCCGGTGGCACGCTGATGGCGCCGCATTCGGGCCGGTGATCGGCGCGGGTCGTCAGCCCCTGGATCTGCTCCGGTCCCAGGCGGGCCTGCAGTCGGCTCAAGAGTTGCAGTCGGCTGAGGTGTGATTGCCGTTGCTGACAAAACAGATCTTCGGCGGGGGGCGCCAGGGGGAGCAGTTCCTCGGCCGCCAGACTCAGGCTCTGGACCTCGGCGTACAGCTGGATCCGTTCCAGCCGCAGACGGCACAGCTGCAACCATTCGTCCGCGCGATATTCGGGTTGCACGCTGCGGATCTCCAGCAGGGTTTCCGAGCGCTCGCGGTGGCCCAGCGCCAGCCGCAGTCCGGGCGTGGCCAGCTGGCGCTGCTGCAGGAACAAGGCCAGCTCCCGCAACAGGCGCTGCAAGGGGAACAGCAGGCCCGCCGTGGTTTCCACGTCCTCCACAAACTCCAGGCGGCGGACAAAACTCTGGGGCGGCGTAAAAAACGCCTGGGGATCCGCCACCCGCCCTTGCAGGCGGTCCAGGTGAAGGAGCAGCACTTGGCCAAAGCGGCGGCCCAGTTCCGTAGCCGGCAGCTCCAGAAGGTGAGCCAGCTGGCGGAGGCCCATGCGCTGGAGGCGCTCGCTCATGGTCGTGGGAAGACCCAGTTGAAACACATCCAGCTGATTCAGGAGATGCTGCAGGGTGGTGGCATCCAAGGTGGGGGCAATACCGCCGGCCTGGGCCAGCAACTGCGCCGCCAAGGGCGTGTGAGCCGTGGCCAGCCAGGGTTCAAAGCCCTGTTG
>CAYXVO010000138.1:0-7509 GCA_964467875.1 uncultured Pseudomonadales bacterium
TCGGGCACGGGAGGAAGCCGACGCCGGCCGTGTTGACGCGAGCCTGATCCATCATGCATCCAACATTTCCGACAAGGCGCACCTGCTCCCCCTTCGCGAGCCACTTCCTCCACTGCAACTGGTCTACGTAGCGCTGCGATCCTTTCCTGAGATGGAGCTGAACGAGCAGACGAAAAAGCAATATCGGGTCGGGCATTTTCCTGGACTTCAATCCATCGCAGACACCTGGTGGAGCCCGCAATCAATCAGCGTCAACGGAGCTTATCAACAGCTTTATTCCCTACTCAAAGCACGACGGATTGATGTGGCCCTGGTGGGTTACTGGGAGGCGCCAGCCCTACTGAAGGCGTTCGGTGAATTGCGCCAGGTTGGCCACAGGGTTATCTCCCTGCCGGTTCACCATTATGTCAACGAACGACACCGCGAACTGCTACCGCGACTGGAACAGAGGCTACGGGACTTAAAGGCAGACCCGGGCCTTGAGCCCTTAATCAAGCAAGCCAAAGCCCGTTACCTGGCCAGGAGCACCAGCGCCAGCGGTGCAAGTCGCCCAATCGATTGCCACGAATTCCAGTCAACAGAGGCAAGCCCCGTCACGCCATCGTCACCACTCAAGCTACTTCTTCGGCAACCGAATCCGAGACCTGAGGACGCCATTCGATCCGGATTAACGCTGTAAATCTTGCCGCCGCAACCTCCACTCACCTGTAATTGTTACAAGGGCCTGATGCCTCATCTGGCTTCCCGGCTCTTTCTCGCCGCCCCGTGGCGCGCCGCACAAACTTTGAGCATCGGTACCAAAAGCGCTACCTGATAGTGCCCAAGGCACTTGCCATCACTCCACATAAAGCCCGGTCGATATCTGGCGCGTTCATTGCTCCCAGCCAGGTAACGGCGTGGGCAGTGCGGAGGAGACATTACATGGCACGAAAAATAGCAATCAACGGCTTTGGCCGGATTGGCCGACTGGTATGCCGACAGGCCCTGGAAATGAATAACGTCGAGGTGGTCGCGGTCAATGATGTTTCTCCGCTCGATAACCTGGTTTACCTGCTCACGCACGATTCCATTCAGTCCAGGCCGCAGGCAGGAATTCACTTTGAAGGCAGCACCATTCACTGGGACGGGCAGCAGATCCAGTACCTCTCGCAACGGGATCCGTCCAATCTGCCATGGCGTGAGCTGGGCGTGGAGCTGGTCGTTGAAGCCAGCGGCCATTTCACCAACCGCGAAGGTGCGGCCAAGCATCTGGAAGCTGGCGCCACACACGTCATCGTCACCGCACCAGCCAAGGGGGCGGACATCACCGTGTGCATGGGTCTCAACCACGAGCAGATCGATCCCGCCAGCCATCACGTCATTTCCAACGCGTCCTGCACCACCAACTGTCTCGCACCGATCGCAAAACTGCTGAATGATCATTTTGGAATCGAGTACGGCATCCTGACCACCGTCCATGCCGCCACCAGCTCCCAGCATGTGGTCGACGGGCCCAGCAAAAAGTGGCGGCGCGGGCGGTCGGCGCTGCTCAACATCGTGCCCACCAGCACGGGCGCGGCCAAAGCGACGGGTCAGGTTCTTCCGGAGCTGAAAGGCAAGCTTGACGGCATGGCCATGCGGGTGCCGGTTGCGGATGGCTCCGTGGTGGACCTGGTGGTTCAGACCCAGAAGGACGTCACGGTGGAAGCGGTCAATGCCATGTTCCGTGATGCCGCCAGCAAGCCTCCATTCGATCGGATCATGCTGGCCTCGGACGATGAGCTGGTGTCATCCGACATCATCGGCAGCAACTACTCCTCCATCGTTGACCTGCCCTCCACCATGGTGTCCGGCAAACGTCTCCTGAAGGTGATCGCCTGGTATGACAACGAGTGGGGGTATGCCCGCCGGGTGGCCGAACTGGCCGCCCATGTTGGATAGGCCGCCAGCGCGCCGATTCCGGGTCGACACCAAGTCACTCTGAATCCTGATAGCCACAGACGGACTGCAAACGCCTGACGTGAGCCCGTATTATCCAGAGACCAGCAATTCCTGCAGTACCGCGACGAGCCGCTGACACTCGTCATCCGTCCCAACGGTGATCCGGAGATGCTGCTCGATACGAGGCGCGCTAAAGTGGCGCACAACGATTCCCTTCGCGCGCAGCTCCGCGGCCAATTGTGCCGCCGACGCGGCGGTGTGCCGCACCAGCACGAAGTTTGCGGCCGAGGGCACGACATCGAACCCCAACTGCGTCAGCGCGCCGACCAGAGACTCCCGACTCCGGATGACCTGCTGGCAGGTCTGCTCGAAATAATCCCGGTCCTCGAATGCCGCGACTGCGCCCGCGATCGCCAGACGGTCCAGCGGGTAGGAGTTGAAGCTGTTCTTGACCCGCTCCAGGGCCTCAATGAGATCCGGGTGCCCCACCGCGAACCCAACCCGCAGCCCGGCCAGCGACCGCGACTTTGACAGTGTCTGGATCACCAACAGGTTGGAATATTGGTCAACGAGCCCGATGGCCGAGTCACCCCCGAAATCCACATAGGCATCGTCCACAACAACCACTGAAGGAGGATTACCTATTAGCAGTGTCTCGATCTCCCCCACCTCAAACAGCCGTCCGGTCGGTGCGTTCGGATTAGGAAAAATGATGCCGCCGTTAGGCTGAGCATAATCTTCTACCGCGATTTGAAAATCAGCCGTTAGCGGAACCGTCCGATACTCGACCTCATAGAGCCCGCAGTACACCGGATAGAAGCTATAGGTGATATCTGGAAATAGTAATGGAAGATCCTGCTTTAGCAGACCGCAAAAGGTATGTGCGAGCACCTCATCTGATCCATTACCCACGAAGATCGACTTGGTGGAAACCCCGTAATAGCGACCAATAGCCTCCTTCAACCGATCCGCATTCGGATCCGGATACAGCTTCAAGCCGTCATTGGTTTCCTGCCGAATGGCTTCCAGGACATTGGGCGATGGCGGATATGGATTTTCATTGGTATTGAGTTTGATCAGATTGGATAGCTTCGGCTGTTCGCCCGGAACATAGGGCGTCAGCCGATGGACGATAGGGCTCCAAAACTTGCTCATTGAGACGATCCGAGGCAAAGAAAGATGCGGGCTATTCTAATCGAAAACGAGGCGGCAATTGTGTAATGACAACATCCCTCGGATTTTATTTTCAGGATAATTAATTCCGAGCCCTTGACGTAGCGCTTTGCTACATTAATAGCAAGTCGCTACAATCTGACGGTAAACCCCATCAAGGATCAAGACCATGGCCAGCCCTATCCGCCTTGACGAAAAACTTATTCAAGACGCCACCGCCGAAGCCTCCGTCAATCGCCGGACGACGCCGAAGCAAATTGAGCTTTGGGCAGAGATTGGCCGAGCGGTGTCCGACAGAGTCAGTCCGCAGGATTTGCTAGCCATCACGCAAGGTCTCGCCGAGATTCGGGTTGATCGGGTCCAAGGGTACACCTTGGAGACCAAGTCAGTGCTTGACCTGGTGGCGCGCGAACGCGGACAGCTCACCAAGCGGCTCATGTCGCATGGCCCGAACTATCAAGTCTGTACAGATCACCCCGGTTACCTCGAAGAAGTTCTTCCAGATGGCTCTCGCCGGATCGGTCAATTCGAACAGGGCGAATTTCACCCGCTTGATGAACCGAGCAAGGCTCACGGGTGACACAGGATCACGCGGAAATCTGGATGCTGGTAGGCGGCAATGGCTCCGGGAAAACTACCTTCTACAACAGCTTTCTGAAACCCAGCGGCATTCCTTTTATCAATGCGGACAATATTGCCCGCCAGCAGTTTCCCGAAGATCCTGAAGGCAAAAGCTATGAAGCCTCCGCCCTAGCGGCAACAGAACGGGATCGCCAACTGGCGGCCGGCGCCAGCTTTTGTTTTGAGACCGTCTTTTCCCACCCCTCCAAGATCGACTTTATCGTCAAAGCCAAGAACAGTGGCTACCGGGTCAAACTGGTCTACATCCACCTGGAAGACCCGCGGCTCAATGTCGCTCGCGTGAGTGTTCGTGTCACGCAAGGCGGGCATTCTGTTCCCGAGGACAAAATCAGGAGCCGGATTCCCCGCACGATGCAACAGGTTGCATCCGTGGTAGGGCTGGTCGATGAGTTGCTGATTTTCGACAACTCAAGCCTGCTGAACCCTTACGAACTTGTGGCTCACTTGGCTGATGGCAAAGTCATTTACGTCAAGAGCGCGCCGCCCCTGTGGAGCACAGAAATGCTTAGAAGCGAAAAAAAACGCGAAGCAGAATGAAGCTGCATGTTGAATAAAAAGAAAAGTCTTTGAGATTAGAAATTAACATTGAGACAACCAGGCCGTGAACTTATAGCGAGCGGATGACGATAAGCGCTTCAAACATGTCAGTTTCAGCCGTTTCGCACCATCAGTGTGCCGAGATTATTTTATAGCGCCGACAAAGACCACACCCTTGCCAAAAACCGAGCGTATCGGCAGATCAACATTCTGATCCCGAGCTTTTTTGCGGAGACGGCTGAGAATGACGTCAACACGATGGAGGTCTGGGTGATCTTCGTAGCGGAACATCAGCTTGCACAGCGCTTCTCTGGAAAAAACTTCGTTGGGCGAAAGCATCAGAACATCGAGCAGGTTGTATTCCTGCTGCGAGAGCCTCAAAGCGTCTCCTGTGGATGGGATGAGCTGGTAATCCGGGCTGACGAGCTGCCAGCTCCCGGCAACGTCTTTCTGACGAACCTCCGGTAGCACTGAGCTCTCTTGTTGCATGCGCTGCCAGAGCGCGTCAATGGAGGACGCCAGCTTTGAAAAGTTAACGGGTTTGACCAGATAAAGATCAGCGCCCAGATTGATTCCGCGCATATTATCCTGCTGGTCGCCCCGTGCCGTAATGATGATCAGGCCATACCCGTTCATCTCGTTCAGGTACGCCACGACACTGTATCCGTCTTCTCCCGGCAACCCCAGATCCACCAGCACAATGTCCGCGGGACTGCGGTGCAGCTTTTTCCAGAACGACTCCGCACTACCGGCGCTCCAGACGTTATAGCCTTTATGCTGCAGAAAAAAGGTCAGCTCTTCACGCAGATCAGCGTTATCTTCGATGATGGCAATTCTGGGTTTGGTCGCATCCTTCATCAGCTTGCTGGAACCTCTTTCCGTGTGTGCAGAGCAAGTTCAAAACAGCTACCTTGGGGGGAGCTGCTCACCAAGCGCAAATCGCCGCCATGGGCCTTGGTTATTTGACGGGCCACATAAAGCCCGAGGCCGACGCCTTTACTGGAATGGGTGGCGCGGCGGTAGCGCTCAAAAATTTGTTCTGCGGCCTGCTCTCCAATGCCCGACCCCTGGTCACTGATACGTATAACCGTCCACTGCCCTTGCTGGCTTAAATCGATCTGAATAACCCCGCCACGGGAATATTTCACGGCATTATCAAGGATATTGGAAAGCGCAATGCGGATCAAAGCAGCATCGACCGAAACCCAGAAATCCTGTGAAGACTTAACTAAAGGGCGCCCCTGCACGGTGAGAATAAGCTGATGGTTGTCTGAAACCTGCACCAAAGAGGCGGCAGAGGATATCAACTCGGGCAGGTTAACAGGTTGTGGATCAAGATAGAGAGCGCTTGCAGACAAGCGTGCGTCGGCCAGGCAGTTGTCGGTCAGTTGGACCAGGCGATCAGTCGCCCGCTGAACCTTATCGTAGCGGGACGTTCGACTGTTCGGTCCGTCGGTTTCCATCTCGTAGAGATTTTCCAGGCTACCGGAGATGATCGCCAGCGGCGTGCGGAACTCATGAGCCACCATGCCCATGAACTGGCGCTGATGAAAACTGGCTTCACGTTCGATCTTGAGTTCATTGAAAAGCTGCAGTTTTTCAAATTCCTCCAGTTTCTTTACGCGTACCCGGTATACAGAGATTGCCATCACGAGCAACATATTAACCACCAGTGCGTACTGCCAGATCACATAGATTTCCTCGCGAAAAGGAATCCACCCGAGGGCCGAAAGGATGCCCGTCAGGCTGGCAAAGGTGCAAATCATGGGGCTAATGCCGAGCAACAGCATGGGCGGCCGGAAGCGATCCCGCGCCCAGACACGAAACACTGCGTAGATAAATACCGCAGAGGTCATGATAAAAATGATCGTTTTTATCTTCACCGCGGTAGCGTAGTGATCAAGCGGAATCAGCACCAACAGGCCCAGCGTTAGACCACAGCCGGTCACCAGCACCTTGTGTGCCCAAAGCAAATGTCGCCTGAGGTCAAGAATTTCACTGCACAGCCACATGAGAAACGCAAAGGAAATAAGCATGAGCGCACTGGTCATGTAGTGCTGTAGGGGCACGCTTGAGCTCATGAAGATCCAGTTCACATAGCCCTGAATGCTCGCGACGAGCAGATAGGGGGCTGAAAAGGCCGTGATCAGCCAGAGCAGGCGGGTTCGGAGAATAATAGCCAGCACTAGAGCCAGCAGACTGGAGAGAGCCGCAAGGCCGAAATAAAAGCTCCAGAAAGACGTGCTGCGGACAGCATGCCCGAGAAACTGGGTAGGCTCCCAGAGACTGCCTTGCAGCAGAACGGCACTGGTACTTTGCACGCGGATGATGACATCGTAGCCATGAGCCGATGGAGGCAAAATAAAGACCGGATTTCTATAATCGAGGTCCGCTTTACCGAACCCTAAATCACCCGTTTGCCGGCTTTGCCAGGGTTCGAGCCCACCCTTTGGGCGATAATACAGCCGTATATCGTCGACGAAATTCGGCCCCAGCTCCAGCCATCGTTCCTGTTGGTTGAAAGCGCTGGCAGGCAATTCGAACTTGAGCCAGAAGGTATCTCGTACATACCCCCGTGAAAACACGGTGTCCTCAGTGGCTGCCAGACCATCCAGAGCCTGTTCTGCATCCTGTAGTGACAGCTGTCCACCGGCGTCCGTTAGAACACTGTAAGGAAAATCCTGCCCCAGAGTTTTCGAGGCACCGTTTACCACAAGGCTAAACGTCATCAAGATCGCGAATAGCAGTCGTGTGAAAACGGCTCGCCCTGCTTGGGGAGGTTTGTGACAGACCTCAGGAAAGAGTCTGCGAACGGTCATTCCGTCGCTCCGACAGATGGATTGATCAACAGATTGAACGGACAGTCGGCAGGTAACACCCCGCTTACAACATGATCGACTGGTCCATAGGACCCGCTCAGCAAGTGAGGCAGACAATGTTCTTCTAATTTTGTCATCTACAGGACTCTTGCCGGTCTTGCAGTTTTAGCCGTTTTTATAGGTCCGCCATCCTACCAGCAGGACTTGAAATGTACGAAGGTTCTTATCCCTGCAGTGCTGTAACGCACAATTATCGCGAGCAGGCGCTTGAAGTCGATGCCCTGCCCTCTATCCAGTGCGGGTAATGAGCTCATGTTCAAAAAGATGTTCGATCACCAACCCTACACAGTTCTCTACCGACAGTAGTGAGGTATCCAGGCGAACTTCCGGATGAGCCGGCGCCTCGTAGGGGGAGTCG
>CAYXVO010000139.1:0-7467 GCA_964467875.1 uncultured Pseudomonadales bacterium
GCGGGCCAGAAACTGCGGGTCCTGAAACATGTCGGCCGCCGAAAAGATGCGGCTCGCCGGGACGTCCGCTTCGTTCAGGATCCGCAGGACCGTGTCCAGGGGCAGGCTTGATACCCAGCGGTCGATCACGCCATAAAGTTCATCGCGGCGGGCATCGCGCCCGGCGTTGTCGGCCAGGGTGGGATCATCCGCCAGATCGGCGCGGTCGATGGCCTGCATGAAGCGTTTGAAGATAGCATCGCCGTTGGCGCCGATCTGCACATGCTTGCCGTCGGCGCTGGTGTGAATCGAGGATGGCGTGATGCCGGGCATGATGTTGCCGGTGCGCTCGCGCACAAAGCCGAACACATCGAATTCCGGCACCATGCTTTCCATCATCGCGAACACCGCTTCATACAGGGCCACGTCCACCACCTGGCCCAGTCCGCCGTTGACCTCGCGGTGCCGCAGAGCCATGAGCGCGCCGAACACCGACCAGAGCGCGGCAATGGAGTCGCCGATGGAGATCCCGGTGCGCACCGGTGGCCGCTCGGGGAAACCGGTGATGTAGCGCAGCCCGCCCATGGACTCGCCCACCGCGCCAAATCCGGGTTGGTCCTTGTAGGGGCCGGTCTGGCCAAAGCCGGACAGGCGCACCAGCACCAGGCGGGGATTGAGCGCGTGCAGGACGTCCCAGCCCAGGCCCAGTTTCTCCAGCACGCCGGGGCGGAAGTTTTCGATCAGGATATCGGTCTCGGCGACCAGCTGCTTGAGGATCGCCACGCCGTCCGGATGCTTGAGATTGAGCGTCAGGGATTTCTTGTTGCGGGCCTGCACGAACCACCAGAGCGAGGTGCCTTCGTAGAGCTTGCGCCATTTGCGCAGGGGGTCGCCGCCGTCGGGGGACTCGATCTTGATGACATCGGCGCCGAACTCGGCGAGCAGACGAGCGGCAAAGGGGCCGGCGATCAGGGTGCCCAGTTCCAGAACCTTGAGGCCCGCGAGTGGTTTGGCGGTCATGGCGTGTCCTTGGCGAAACAGACGAGCTGCTGGTTGGTTAAACTTTCAATGCCTTGAAGTAGGCCGCCACAGCCGGTATCAGGCTGATAACGCAGCTACTGGCGAGTACTATGGCAACAAGGTATGCGCTTTCCACGGAAAAGAAGTTGGTACTGATCTGCATCCCAAACTTGCTGGCCACATTATCGCTGAACAAAAAAATGGAGACGAAAAGAAGTACACACGCAAAGGCCGACCCCAGAACCGTCATCAGGAGTGCTTCAACTTCAATGAGGCGGAATAGAAACCAGGGTGACGCGCCAATGGCGCGCATGATCGCGATTTCCTGATGACGCTCCCGAATGGACGCCAGCAGCATCGCACTCAAACCAAGCAACGCCGCCGTGAGCACCAAGCCCGAGATCAATCTCAGGGTATTCTCCATCACCCCCATCATTTGCCATAACTCGGCGAGCGCCACGCCGGGTAGTACCGCAAGCAATGGCTCTGCCGGAAAGTCGTTAATCGCGCGCTGCACGCGAAAGGTGGCGATCTTCGACTTCAGCCCCACCATAAACGCGGTGATGCTGCTGGGCGTGAGGTCGTGAGCGTCGCTTTCGTGCGTCGACGTTCTTCTACCGGGCGGGTTGCTCCCGTGCTGCCAATCCAGATGGACGGCCTCTATCCCTTGCAGGCTGACATGCAGTGTCTGGTCAACGGGTGTGCCCGTGGGCGCTAGAATCCCCACCACCCGGAAAGGTTTGTCATCGTGGAGGCTGAAGCTGGTGCGCGCCATGCCATGTGCCAGAACCAGCTTGTCGCCAAGGGAATAGTTCAGGCTTTTCGCAACGTCGGCACCGAGTACCACATCAAAAACATGCGCAAACGGCTTGCCCTGAGAAAACCGCAGCGGCCGTTTGTCGCCATAACTAAAATGCTGAAAGTACTCTCTTGTCGTGCCCATCACCCGGTATCCCTTGTGGGAGTCTCCCAGTGCGATGGGAACGGTCCAGGCCACGTTGGGATCTGCCGCGATACGCTGATAGCTTTCCCACTGGATGTTATTCGTGGCGTTGCCGATACGAAAGACGGAGTAGAGAAGCAGGTTCAGGCTGCCGGTGCGGGCCCCTACGATGAGGTCAACGCCGTACACCGTGCTGCTGAAGTTATCTTTCGCTTGCTGGCGAATATGTTCAATGCCCAAGAGCACGAACACGCTGACACTGATCGCTAGCAGCGTCAGCAGCACCGAGCCCTTTCGATTCAAAAGGCTTTTGTACGCTAGCTTAAGAAACACGATTGATTGCCTTCACTGACTGATTACCTTCAATGATTAGCTGTTTTCACTGACTGGCTGCCTTCAATGGCATTGAGATCCGACAGCGCCTCTACCCGCTGGAAATAGCCTGATAGCTCCTTGTCATGGCTCACAAAAATGAGTGTCGTGCCCTGTTGTTCAACGATCGACATCAATAGCGCCATAAAATCGTCCCTGTTCTTCTGGTCCAGAGAGGATGTGGGCTCATCAACGATGAGCAGCTCAGGGCGGTTGATAAAGGCTCTCGCGATTGCGACCCGTTGCTGTTGGCCTATGCTGAGCTGGCTGGCGGGCCGGTGCCATTCAGTTGATGAAATGTTGAGCGTTGCCAGCAGATCCTGGATCTTTGAGCGGGTCTTGGAGAGCCTGGACGACTTCCCGGCAAAATGAACGGCGAGACGAATGTTGTCGATGGCATCCAGATAGGGAATAAGATTGGACTGCTGAAACACACAGCCCACATGATTCGCCCGAAACCGGTCGCGTTGATGGCTGCTCATTGATTCCAGGCGTTGTCCCAAAATCGACACGGATCCTTGCTCGACCGGCAAAATGCCGCTCAGCACGTTTAGCAGGGTCGATTTGCCAGAGCCAGATGGACCCTGTAAAAAGACACAATCGCCGGAATTGACGGACCAGTGCCGTATATTGAGCACAGCCTTCCCGGATGACCCAGGGTAGGAGAAGCGGAGATCTTTTACGTCAATGGCCATGTGCGGATGAGTGATGATCCGTTCGGGTGATTGAGGTGAGGCAATGGCGACTCATTGTATTGAAATAACTTTTTGGATGCCATGAACTATACTGCCCCGGTTCGGTGGCTTGCCAGTGCTTGATGAGACGCTGCGTGAACGATGAGTTTTTATATTCTCGGGACAAAATATTGTGAATAGCTATATCCGTATCGCGTTATATCCCCTGGTCATGACCACGGCCATGCTGTTATCGGCATGCAGTGACGAAGCGGATGACGTTGTGGCTGCCAATCCGCCCACGGCTGAAACTCGCGCGGCGATGCCGCCTGCTTTGCCTGCAAGTGAAAGCAAGCAGGCAAGCCAGAGCGCTCCATCAGCGGCACTTGCATTCAAAGAGGTGGAATGGACGGATCTCATGCCACAGGACGACCTGGACGCGCTCTTGAATCCTCCAAGCTATGTGACTGATGTTGAAGATGGCTCCTTTGAGGACCAGATAAGCAATCAGCTCAAGAGCTCGATTGCGGCGGCAAGTGATGACCGTTATCAACAGGCGCTGGCCTCCACCCAGGTCGTGCCTGAAATGGATGGCCAGGCGATCCGTATTCCGGGCTTTATCGTCCCCTTGGAATTTAACGACGATCAAACGGTTACCCAGTTCTTTCTGGTACCCTTTTTTGGTGCCTGTATTCATGTGCCACCGCCACCACCCAATCAGATCATTTTCGTTAATTACCCGGATGGTCTGAAACTTGAGGAGCTATACGATCCTTTCTGGATATCCGGTGTGCTTGATGTTTCCTTGGTCGAAAATGAAATGGCTACGTCTGCTTACTCGATGGAATTGCATAAATACGAGCCATACGTCGAGTATTGAGCCGCGAGTTGCTGAATGACTTCATTAAGATCGAGAACGGTCCTCGGTTCAGGTTCTTCCATTGACTTGAAAATGATCGGTCTGACGAAAAAGCGATCCCTCCAGCTAAAATAGGGTCACTTCAATTTGACCAGGGTTGAGTGGCGTGACAGATCGATTGCCCCTTGCTTGGCACCACTGATCCATTGCACCTGAAGTTTCTCAATTGCGGAAAAGTGCTTCAGTAAATCGACTGAAATAGCGGTCAGTTTCGAGCCCTCCGCACAGGTCAAACGGTAGTTCGCGCTGATTTCACTGTGAGAGTCGTGGTCGTGGTCGTGGTCATGGTCATGCTCATCATCATGATGGCCTGGCGTGGCCTGATCGTTATGTCGCGGCTCTACGGCAGACACATCGACAGTCGCTCGGTCTACGAGACAATCGGTACCGATGAATCTGAACAATTGCGCGGGTGTTTCAAGTATTTTCTTCGATGCCGCCACGGCAATGCGTTGTTCCGGGCTTGAGGCTCTGCGCTCAAAGCCGACGATGTTGGCAGCCGGTGATTCAAGGTTTAGCTCTAACGCATTCCCTTCGAGCGCGATGGTCAGTTCCGCCAGGCCATGTACATGCGCCTGCTGCTGTGTGCGATGCCCGTCATGCTGCGTTTGTGCGGCAGTGCCCATGGACACAAGCGCAAGGAGGAGTACCGCAGCGCGGCCAGTAGCGAATGGACGATCTGTTCTCATATTGCGCGACTCATCGATGTTCATCTAGGTTATAAAGAATCGAATAATTTTCTAAAATGTTACAGCGTAACATTTTTGGAAGTAAAGGCTTTTTGGAAGTAAAGGCTTTTTGGAAGTAAAGGCTTTTGGGAAGTAGAGGCTAATGGAAGTAGAGACTAATGGAAGTAGAAGCGACTGGACGACACGGCCAATTCGCTAGCTCAAGCGCGAATGGCCGGGTCCGTCTTTAACGTCAAACACGCGGTCAGTTGGTCAAAAAAGCAGTGAATCAAAAAAGTTTTAACAGAAAATCGACCACGATGGCCAGCACCAGCAGCGGCGACAGATAGGACAGGACGAAGCGCCACAGGCGGTAACTGAAGGTCGGGGCGGTGTTCCCCAAGAGCTCGTCGCGCACCAGGGCTTCCCGCATGAACCAGCCCACGAACAGGGCAATCAGCAGCCCGCCCAGTGGCAGCAGGATGTTGGCGGTGAGAAAGTCCAGCAGGTCAAAAAAGGTCTTGCCGAAGAGGGTGAGGTCGGACCAGTGGTTAAACGACAGCACCGAGCCCAGACCCAGCAGCCAGGCCAGCAAACCAAGCAGTACCGTGGCCTGGGGGCGGCTCATGTGGTCGGCTTCCACCAGCCAGGCCACCATGGGCTCCAGCAGGGAGATGGCGGAGCTCCAGGCAGCCAGCGCTACCATGACAAAGAACAGGGCACCGAAAAAAGTACCGCCGGGCATCTGGCCAAAGGCCAGGGGGAGTGTCTTGAACAGCAGGCCGGGGCCGGCATCCGGTGCCATGCTATTGGCGAACACCACTGGGAAGATCGCCAGGCCCGCCAGCAGCGCGACGGTGGTATCGATGCCGGCGATCCAGAACACGGTGCGCCCGATGGGGACATTGCCGGGCATGTAGGCGCCATAGGCCATGATGGCGCCAAGGCCCAGGCTTAAGGTGAAAAAGGAGTGCCCCATTGCCACCAGGATGGCGTCGCTCGACAGCTTGTTCCAGTTGAACTGGAACAGAAACGCGAAGCCCTGGCCGAAACTGTCCAGGGTCAGGCTGTAGCCGACCAGCACCAGCAGCAGGATAAACAGCAGCGGCATCATGAGGCGTAATGCTTGCTCCAGGCCGCGATGAACGCCCCGTGCTACCACCAGTATGCACAGGATCATGAACAGGCTGTGCCAGCCGGCCATGGTCCAGGGTGACGCCAGCAGCGAACTGAACTGGTTGGTCACGAACTCCGCGGACTGTTGTTCAAAATCACCGGTTGCCAGATAGCCGACGTAGGCCAGGGCCCAGCCGGCGATGACACTGTAGAACGACAGGATCAGAAAGCCCGCCAGGGCGCCCATCCAGCCGATAACGGTCCAGCCGCGGGATGCGCCGGATTCCCGCGCCACGGCGGGCACGCTGTGAATCGGGCTTTGCCGGCCGCGGCGTCCGATCAGGATCTCGGCCACCATGATGGGGATACCCACCAGGGAGATGCAGACCAGGTACATCAGAACAAAGGCGCCGCCGCCGTACTCGCCGGTGATGTAGGGGAACTTCCAGATATTGCCCAGACCGACGGCGGAACCCACGGCGGCGAGAATGAAGATCAGCCGGCTGCTCCAGAGGCCGTGGATGGAGGTCTTTTGCTGTGTCATGCCGGGGGTCCCTTCCTGCCTTGGGGTTAGAGCACATTGTGATTGAATCACACTGCGGGTGGATCGCGTTATGGATGGATCACACCGTTGGGTGGATCACATAGGAACTAGATCGGTGCAAATGGACAGCCAGGGCCAGATGCGTGGCGCCGGGTGCCCACCAAGTGGCGACAGTATAGCATCGGCCTATCCGGGTCCAAGGCTCGCGGAGACGCTACACTCAATAATGTGACACCGGTAGAAGATCCGCGAGCGGCCACGCGCTGCCAACATTTCATATTGGGAGGTCCAGGAAAATCCTATGATTGAGTCCGACTCCACTCTGGTGGCGCCCCGCGTCATCCTGTTCGACTGGCACGGGACGCTGGTGGATACCCTCGACGCCATGTTCGGCGCCATGGAAGAGATGTTGCCTCAGCTGGAAGAGCTCAACCTGATACATAGGCTTTTGCCGGAAGATCAGTGCAGAACGCCGGACGATGTTCGGCTGGTGCGCTACATCCGCATTTTCCGCCGGCTGCACCCTCGCATCCTGGCGGAGCGGCGGGTATCCCGTACCGATATTTTCAACGCGGTGTTTGGCGCCGACCGCGAGGCCAAGGCCATTGCGCACCGCGCCTACAACCGCTGTTACCGCAGGCACTTTGGCGAGGTGAAGCCGTTTCAGGCAGGGGTTTTTGCCTATCTGGCGGCACTGCGCCAGCTGGGGATCAAGCTCGGTGTGGCGACCAATCGTAGCCGGGAATTTCTCGATCATGAATTGCGCACGGTGGATGATGGGCGTTGGCTGGAGCTGTTCGATACGACCGTGTGCGCCGACGATGTCACCGACTACAAGCCGGCGCCTGACTTGATCCTGCGGGCACTGGAGAAACTGGGCGAGCCAGCCGGCCCGCGGGTCTGGTATGTGGGTGACAGCATGGTGGACATGATCACGGCCAAGAACGCAGGCGTCGTCGCCCTGTTCTACAACGGAGCCCAATGGGAGCCGGACTGGATTCAGCGGGTATTGCGACGGGACCCGGCGCACGCGCCCGATGCGGTGCTGACCAGCTTCGACCAACTGATGGATCAGCTCCAGACCATTGCCGAGCGTGATCCCGGCGTGTTTTCCGCCGAGCCTGCCGAGATCCGACCGGTACCTTATCCGCCGCCCGAGCCGCCACCACAACGGATCGAGGCCGACTGGCACCCATCGGTGGCACGATTGACCCCGCCGGGCGTGATCCTGT
>CAYXVO010000140.1:0-7345 GCA_964467875.1 uncultured Pseudomonadales bacterium
GCGCTCACCATAAAATTTGAGCGCGCACAGTAGTGATAGTGTAAATATTTGTCACGCAATGTGCTGTTAGGGGCAGGGGGGGTATTGGTCGGAACTCAGGAGGACTGCGAGCAAACAGTCAACAGTAGTGATAGGAAGCCATGAAAGGGTAGAATCCCCGGCCTGGATTTTTTCGTCTAGCGACCCGCACATCCGTAACAGAAAAGCGGTGCCCAAGACCAGACGTGTCTTGGTGCAGTGAAGCATCTACGGATCTTGTACCGCCTATTTAAAGGGAGTTGTAATGGAAAGGTTAGGTCTTTGGGTGCTATGTGTGGCGCTGGCTGGTCTGGCGGCTTGTGGTGGGGAAAGTCCCACTGTCGATGAGCACGAACCGACCACCGTTCCGGTTGTGGTCGACGTGCCTGCGGCATTGCCAACCATGGAAAAGGTGCTCTCGTTGGGGCGCTTGTTGGCGGGAAGCGAAGTGGACCTTGCTTTCAAAGTGGCCGGTGTTGTCGCCAGGATTTACGTCGAGAGTGGGGATGTGGTCGAACCTGGACAGGTGTTGGCGCAGTTAGCGGCGGTCGAAGTGGATGCGCAGGTGTTACGTGCGGAAGAAAAGTTGCGCATGGCCGCGCGCGATCTGACGCGCACTCGAAAGTTGCTGGGTCAAGGCTTGGTATCGCAGGAGTTATTCGACAATGCGCGAGCCAACCGGGATGTGGCAGAGGCCGACCTGCAGGCAGCGGAGTTCAACCGAACCTACGCCACGATTATCGCATCCAGCGCCGGACGGGTTCTGGAGCGGCTGGTTGAACCAGGGGAGATGGTGGCGCCCGGGCAGCCCATAGTGACGGTTACGGAAGAGGCCAAGCAATGGCAGCTGCGAGTGAGTGTGCCTGATCGATATGCTTTGCGCCTGAACTCTGCTGGCATTGTCCAGGTTGGTTTTGATGCGCTACCTAAACGCGTCTTTCCTGGTCGGATCAGTCGCATCGGCGGCCGAGCAGATCCCGCAACCGGTACTTTCGACGTTGATATTGCCATTGAACAGCCTGACCTTGAGTTGCGCAGTGGCATGATCGGTCGGGCGGAACTCGCCGCATTCAGCATGGAGGAGGGCGTGACAGTGCCTGTCACGGCGCTGGTGCAGGCCAATGGTGATGAGGGGCGGCTCTTTGTGGTGGCGGATGGCAAGGCGGCACTGCGCTCCGTCCGTCTTGGTCGGTTGGTCGGGACGACCATTGCGGTTTTGGAAGGTCTCGCAATCACGGATTCGGTCATTGTTGCCGGTGGCACCTTTGTTGATCACGGACAACCCGTTCGTTTGGTCTCACGGTAAGGAGTCATGTCGTGAAACCATGGGAGTTCGCGGTTCGGCGCTGGCAGTTCACGTCCATTGTCTTTTTGTTCCTAATAGCCCTCGGGCTCTATGCCATCTTCAGTATCCCTCGGCAGGAGGATCCGAGTTTTCCGATTCCTGTCACCAGTATTGTGGTCAGTTTCTCCGGGGCTGATCCTTATGATGTCGAGCGTTTGGTGGTTGATCCGATTGAGGACGCGATTGCCGAACTTGATGAGGTCAAAACCATCCTTTCCTCGAGTGAGGATGGTTTGGCGGTTCTGAGTGTTGAATTCGAATGGTCGGTCGATGCTGATGCAAAGTTCGATGAGGTTGTACGGGAAGTCTCTGCCTTGCGGCCCAGGCTGCCCAAAGAAGTGGGGGAGATCCTCTTTAGAAAGGAAAATCCCAACCTTGTAAACATTGTTCAGATGGCTCTGGTGAGTGCGCATGCCTCCCCTCTGGAGTTGAAGCAGCACGCCGTGCGGTTGGAGGAAGTCCTCGAAACGATTCCTGGGGTTCGACGTGCTGAATCCTGGGCTTATCCTCAGCCGGAAGTACGAGTATCACTGGATCTGCCGCGCCTGGTGGCGTTGGGGTTAAACCTCGACTCGGTGATTGGGGCGGTGGAAGGAGAGGGGCAGGCAATCCCCGGCGGTGCCGTCGACCTCGGGAACCGGCGCTACAACCTGAAGACCAGCGGCGACTATGCCTCTTTGAAAGAGGTCGAGGAGACGGTCTTGGCGTCACGAAATGGCCGCTTGGTTCGTCTGCGAGATGTGGCGGACATCGCCTGGGCCGCAGAGGAAGAGGTTTACGTGGGGCGCTTCAATGGCCAGCGGGCTGCTTTCGTAACGGCGAACATGAAGGATGGTGGGAACATATTTGCCGTTCAGGCGGCGATAAACGAGCGGGTTCAAGAGTTTCAAGCGACGCTGCCAGCGACGATGCGGCTGGAGCGGGGGTTCGAGCAGTCGCAGAATGTCGCTCGACGGTTACAGGGGCTCGCGTTCGATTTCTTGATCGCCTTGGAGTTGGTGTCGATCACTCTATTGCCGTTGGGCTTTCGCGCCGCCGGTATTGTCATGGTTGTGATTCCCCTGTCCCTGGCGATGGGGGTGGCCGGCCTTTGGCTGTTGGGTTTTTCGCTCAACCAGATCTCAATTGCGGGCTTCGTATTAGCACTGGGTTTGTTGGTCGATGACGCCATCGTGGTTGTGGAAAACGTGGCCCGTCACCTTCGGGAAGGTTATGGGCGTATCGAGGCGGCCATTATTGGCACTAAACAGATTGCTCCGGCAGTGCTCGGCTGTACTGCGGCCTTATTGTTTGCATTTTTTCCATTGCTGAACCTGCCCGAGGGCGCCGGCAAGTTTACGCGTAGCCTGCCGTTGGCTGTGGTACTCACCGTCTTGGCGTCATTAGTGGTGGCCCTGACGGTCGTGCCATTTCTGGCCAGTCGGCTTATGCCAAAGGACGGAACTGAAGGAAACTGGGCGTTACGGCAGGTCCAACGGAGCATCCAGCGTGTGTATGGACCGTTGGTGAGAGCATCTCTGGCTCGCCCTAAACTTGCCTTGGTGCTTAGTTTTACGCTGGTGGGAATGAGCTTATTAATTATTCCTAAAATTGGTTTTGCCCTGTTTCCAGCAGCGGATAAGCCTGAGTTTCTGATCGCTATCCGGGCGCCGGAGGAGGCGTCCCTCGCTGCAACCGATCGTGCATTGCGCTTTGTGGAGGAGCAATTGGCTAGCGAGCCTGCGGTGGCATACGCTATGAGCAATCTGGGTAAGGGCAATCCATTCGTGTATTACAATTTGCTTCCGCGAGAGACGCGCGCCAATACGGCGGAAGTGCTGGTTGGACTTGCCCAGTGGGACCCAAGGGAGTCGCCAGCGTTGATCGAGTCCCTACGTCGCCGGTTTGCAGAATACCCAGATGCTCAAATCGTTATAAATCGTTTTCGCAACGGCCCACCGATAGAGGCCCCGATTGCCATACGGATTTTAGGGCCGGAACTTGAACAGTTACGCACCTTAGCATTGGAGGTGGAACAGACGCTTAAAAGCACGCGGGGTACCCGGGATGTCACGAATCCTGTTCGCTGGCTCCGCATGGACCTGGATCTGGGACTGGATCTCAACAAGGCTGGATTGTTGGGTGTGGCAAGCGAGGACCTGGATCGAGGTGTTAGATTGGCCGTGGCGGGCTATCCAGTGACTCAATATCGTGACCAGAACGGTGATCAGTACAACGTAACGTTGCGCGTGCCGATGGCTCAGCGCCCTACCGCAGAGGCACTGGATTATGTCTATTTCACCAGTCGCACGTCGGGTGCAGCCATACCTCTGATGCAGTTGGCGAGCCCACACTTTATCAGCGGCCCGAATCAGGTCCGGCATTATAATCGTGAACGAGTGGTTACTATTACCGCAGACGTTCTGCCAGGCTATCTCGCTAGCCAAGTGACAGAAGAAATTTTCAAGGTGTTGAACGCCAAACAGCTACCCCAGGGCTATCGCTTGATGGCAGGTGGTGAAGCGCAGGCGTCGACACAGAGTCTGCGTGGACTCGGTCTCGCCACTCTGGTGGCTATCGGAGGGATTCTGGCGGTGCTGGTATTGGAGTTCGGTAGCTTCCGTGCAATGTTGATTACCCTGGGGGTGATACCCTTCGGCATTTTGGGAGGTCTAGTGGCGCTACCCATGAGCGGATACTCGCTTTCCTTTATGGCTATTCTTGGCTTCATCGCGCTGATTGGCGTGGAAATAAAAAATTCAATTTTGCTGGTGGATTTTACCAATCAATTACGTAAGCAGGGCTTACCGCTTGACGATGCCATAGCGACTGCGGGTGAACTGCGGTTTCTGCCGGTATTACTGACCTCCGTCACGGCAATTGGCGGATTAATACCGCTCGCTATAGCTGGCTCTGCGCTGTATTCCCCTTTAGCAGTGGTAATGATCGGTGGTTTGATCACTTCGACTCTTTTCACGCGCATTGTCACGCCTGTGATGTATCGGCTGTTGGCGCCAAGGATTGAGGTAAAGGGTATCTAGATAGATCGATGTGCCAGAGCTATGGATGTTCGCTAGCTACAATGGCTGCAATAGCGGATTCGGAGAACTTTCCCAAGGATAGTCAGCTGTAGGTAAAGGTGAATATCTGCGCACGTGACAGCTGCCAGTCATTTTCAGGCGGAATATCTATTGGATGCGCCTCAGACATTTTTGACCAATGTAGCAATTGCCGTTGCCGAATATTTTCCACCAGGAGACAGAGTTCATGAACGTCTCGCCTTTTCAGGCGCTAGCTTGCCCCCTAGATGGGGATCCGTTAGAACGTCAAGACACCGCTTGGCGTTGTGGCGCCGGCCACAGCTTCGACGTTGCACGCCAGGGCTATACCAACCTGCTGCCGGTGCAGAACAAGCGGTCGCTAGATCCGGGTGACAGCAAGGTGATGGTGGCAGCACGCAGCCGGTTTCTGAACGGCGGCTGGTACCAGCCGGTGGCCGAGGCGATCAGTGCCGCCGTTCTGGCCGCTCATGCCGGGGCAGCCACTATCAGCTGTCTCGATGCGGGCTGTGGCGAGGGCTATTACCTGCGGCAACTGGCCGCGAGGGCAACGTCGTCACTGGCATTGTTGGGACTGGACATTTCCAAGTGGGCGGTGCTGGCGGCGGCGAAGCAGGACAAGCGGCCCAACTGGATCGTGGGCAGCAATGCCAATGTGCCGGTGCAATCCGGTACGCTCGATTGTGTCCTTTGCGTATTTGGCTTTCCCGTGTATGGCGAATTTGCCCGGGTACTCAAGCCGGGCGGGCAACTGGTCCAGGTCGATGCCGGTTCTGATCATCTGCGGGAGTTGCGCGAGATCATCTATCCCACGCTGAAGGAAAAGCCAGCGGCTGCGCCGTCGGCTCCCGAAGGCTTTCAGATCCTGGCGACGGAAACGATCCGCTATCCGCTGGTGCTGGAGGGCGCGGAGCCCATTGCCGATCTGCTGGCGATGACCCCGCATCTCTATCGCGCGAGCGCTGAGGGACAGGCAAAGGCGGCGGGCTTGATGCAGTTAAACCTAACAGTCGACGTGCGCCTGACCCGATTGGCCCGGCTAAGCGACTGATGGCAGCGAGTCCAGAATGCGCCAAATGCATCAGCAATGGCTGAGTTTTAGGTGGCCTATCTCATGCCAGGCAGCGCATACGGGATTACCGAAAAGAAGCCGTTTTAACCGGAGTTAAAATTATATATGTAGTATGCATGTTAGTGGCAATGGCCTAAAATAATAGCCATAGACTTCACCATTGCCGAGGACTTCACCATGCAACCGACGATGACCCAAGCGCAACAGCCGCCCCGCGGAATCCGTAAGATTTTCAATCCCGTAACCATTGTCGGGTTGTATGTATTTGGAACGGGTCTCGCAACCGCGGGCGCACTGCTGTTTGCCTGATTTTTTGAGTCGGTACTCCGTCAGTCGACGCGGCTGAGGCCACGGCTGGCGGAGTTGCTTAATCCCCTTCTACCAGCGGTTTCCGCACACATTCATCCCTCCCTACTAAACACTCCCCCCCACACCGCTTCGCCCCAACCATCCCGTTGTATCGCCAGCATGGGAAAAACGTGATTAAATCTCCCTCCGTTTCTGCGTACAACAAGGAATATCACCGTGGCTGGAAGTAGCTTGCTGATCTTGATTGACGACATCGCTTCTGTTCTTGACGATGTGGCGACGATGACCAAAGTGGCCGCCAAAAAGACCGCCGGAGTGCTGGGAGACGACCTGGCTCTCAACGCCCAGCAGGTGACCGGTGTGAACGCGGACCGGGAGCTGCCCGTGGTGTGGGCAGTGATGAAAGGATCGTTTCGTAACAAGCTGATTCTGGTTCCAGTGGCGCTTCTGATCAGTATCTTTGCGCCCTGGGCCGTGGTGCCTCTGCTGATGCTGGGCGGCGCTTTTCTCTGCTATGAGGGGGTTGAGAAACTCACCCACAAGCTGGTGCAGGGCAAGGTGCAAATCCAGGCCCAGCATGATGAACGAGTTCAGGCGCTGACAAACCCGGCCGTCGACATGGTGGCGTTTGAGGCGGAGAAAATCCGCGGCGCGGTACGTACGGATTTCATCCTCTCGGCGGAGATCATCGCCATTACGTTGGGCGCGGTGACTGCTTTTCCGTTCGTTACCCAGATTCTGGTGCTGGCGAGTATCGCTGTGGGCATGACCGTCGGCGTTTACGGTTTGGTGGCCGCTCTGGTGAAACTCGATGATGCGGGACTGTATATCAGCCGCAAGGGGATGAGCGGGCGTGGCCTGGGACGCTGGGCGCTGCGCATGCTGGGACGGCTGATTCTGGCTCTGGCTCCGCACTTTATGCATACGCTGGCGGCGGTGGGCACGGTCGCCATGTTCATGGTGGGCGGTGGCATTCTGACTCACGGCGTGGAGGCGGCTCATCACTTCATCGAGAACCTGGCCGAGGGCACGGGTGCGCTGCCAGGCATTGGCGGTCTACTGGAGGCGGTGGCGCCCAGCATCATTAACGCACTGGTTGGCGTGGTGGTGGGTGTCGTGCTGTTGGTGCTGGTGCTGCTGACGAGTCGTCTGTACCGGTTCATCAAGGCGTAGGGACGGCCGCCTTGCTGGAACTGCGAACAGGTCTCAGCTGCGTGCAACAGAAAACTGATAGAGTGCTTGGCGGCGAACCTAACGGAACACCCGGTTCAATGTGGCGGAGCAACTTGTTAAGCATGAACGTGGCGGAGCAACTTGTTAAGCATGAACGTGGCGGAGCCACTTATTAAGCATGAATGTGGCGGAGCCACTTATTACACAACAGAGGACACATGACATGAGAGCGATACTGGTTGCCCTGGCGTTGATACTCGGTACGCCCGCAATGGCGGCTCAACCTTCGGACGCGTCACTGCGTGAGCTGCTGACCGTCACCAATGCGCAAAAGCTGATCGATGGCACCATGCGCCAAATGGACGGTGCGATGCAGACTGCCGTGAACCA
>CAYXVO010000141.1:0-7332 GCA_964467875.1 uncultured Pseudomonadales bacterium
GCCCCACGGCCACGATGCCTTTCTCCTCCCCTCGCCCCGCTATATGGACATCTTTGGCAGCTACATGAACCGTATCGCGGAGGAGCTCTAAGCCGTGCGCCCCGACCTGGAAATCATTCAAGAGTGGATTCAGCCCGGTTCCCGCGTGCTGGATCTGGGCTGTGGCGATGGCGTGCTGTTGCACCACCTGAAAGAGCAAAAGCAGGTGCAGGGCTATGGTCTGGAAATCAACAGTGAAAAGATCACCGCCTGTATCCGCAAGGGCGTCAACGTGGTCGAGCACGACCTGGACGTCAAGGGCCTGTCCAACTTCCGCAGTGGCAGTTTCGACACGGTGGTCATGTCCCAGGCCCTGCAGGCCGTGCGTCATCCCGACCTCATCGTGAGCGAAATGCTGCGCCTCGGCAAGGAAGGCATCATTGCCTTTCCCAACTTCGGCCATTGGCGGGTGCGGTGGTACCTGGCCATGAAAGGCCGGATGCCCGTGTCCAGCGCCCTGCCCTATTCCTGGTATAACACGCCGAACATTCACTTGTGTACGGTAAACGACTTTGAAGCGTTCTGCCGTGAGCACGACATCCGCATCGTCAGCCGGCGCGTCGTGGACAATGCCCACCGGCGCCGCTGGTCGATTAATCACTGGCCCAATTTACTGGGCCAGATCGCCATTTACCGCATCACCCGCTGAGACCTCGCCCGAGGTCCCAACGCTGGCGCCTGCCCGTCCCGGCTATCAGGACGGGAAAGCCTTCGCGCCATGTCATCAAGCCGCTATCATAGACACCGTGATTCGCCCCGGCTTGGGCATTCCTCCGCACCCGGCTTGCCAGTGGTTCAGAGGATTCCCGGCCGGACGCACTTTACTCCAGATCAGGCAGGCACCCTTATGCAGTCTTTCCCATCCGCCTTTATGGCGCTCGTGGCTTTGACGTTCGGACTCTTGTCGGCAACCGTCCAGGCCGAACAGAAGCAGGTCTTTGGTGACTTCGAGATTCACTACAATGTGTTTAACAGCAGCTTCCTGCAGCCGGAAGTTGCCGCCCAGTACGACATTAACCGCAGCCGTGCCATTGGCGTTGTGAACATTGCCATACTCAAGCGCAATCCGGACGGAAAGCTTCCCACGCCCATCGCGGCGTATCTGGAAGGGGAAGTGACCAACCAGGTGCAGCAGATGAACCGGCTGGCATTCCGCCGGGTGTCCGAAGGGCAGGCAGTGTATTATCTGGCCGACTTTCACTTCAGTGAAAACGATCCGCTGGTGTTTACCGTGCGGGTCCTGGCGGACCCCAACCAGCCGCCACTGGCCCTGCGCTTCTCCAAGGTGCTGTTTGCCGATTAATAGCGGCTTTCCAACTAACCACGTTGCCGATTAACCGCGCTGCCGACCAGGAACCCGTCATGCAAAAGATCGTTCTCGCCAGTGGTAACCAGGGCAAACTCAAGGAGTTCAGCACACTGCTGGCGCCTTATGCCATGGAGATCGTCACTCAGACTCAGCTGGGAATTGAATCCGCCGAGGAAACCGGCCTGACCTTCGTGGAAAATGCCATCCTCAAGGCTCGCCATGCCAGCCAGGCCAGCGGGCTGCCAGCCCTGGCGGATGATTCCGGATTGGAAGTGGATGCCCTGCACGGCGCGCCAGGTGTGTTCTCGGCCCGCTTTGCCGGCCCCGATGCCAGTGATGCCGATAACAATCGCAAGCTGCTTGAGGCCCTGGCCCAGGTTCCGGGCGTGGAGCGTACCGCCCGTTACCATTGCGTGCTCGTTCTGCTGCGCCACCCGGCGGATCCAACCCCCTTGATCTGCCACGGCCAGTGGGAAGGCCGCATCTTGGACGCCCCCCAAGGTACTGGCGGATTCGGCTACGACCCCCTGTTCTGGGTGGCGGACAACCAGTGCAGTGCCGCTGAACTATCGCCCGAAGAGAAGAACCGTCTGAGCCATCGGGGCCAGGCCCTACGCCTGTTGGTCGAGCAGCTTTCGGCACGTCATGGCTGAGTACCGGTTCACATCGCTCCCGCCCCTCAGTCTTTATGTACACATCCCCTGGTGCGTGCGCAAATGCCCCTACTGCGACTTCAATTCCCACGCCGCCCCTGAGGGGCTGCCAGAGGCGGAGTACGTAGACGCCCTGTTACGGGATCTGGATGCGGATCTGGACGCCGTCCAGGGGCGGAGCCTGACGTCGATTTTCTTCGGTGGCGGCACGCCCAGTTTGTTCAGTCCTGAAGCACTGGGCCGTATTCTGCGCGGCATCGAGTCTCGCATTGCTTTCGCCCCGGACATTGAAATCACGCTAGAGGCCAACCCCGGCACGGTGGAGCAGGGTCGCTTCCAGGGCTTTTGGGACGCTGGCTTCAACCGCCTGTCCCTGGGCATCCAGAGCTTTCAGGACACCCATCTGCAGACGCTTGGCCGGATTCATTCGGGCTATGATGAGAAGCGGGCCATTGAGCAGGCCCAACAGGCTGGATTCACCAATTTCAACCTTTACCTGATGCATGGGCTACCTGACCAGACTCCGCAGCAGGCCTTGGCGGATCTACGCTTGGCATTGAGCCACGCACCGCAACATCTGTCCTGGTACCAGTTGACCATCGAGCCCAACACCGAATATTACCGCCGCCCGCCCCAACTGCCGGACGACGACATCCTCTGGGATATTCAGGAGCAGGGCCAGGCCCTGCTGGCGGACGCGGGCATGGCTCAATATGAAGTGTCGGCCTATGCCCGCCCGGGCCGCGAGGCACGCCACAATCTCAATTACTGGCAGTTCGGCGACTACCTGGGTATCGGTGCCGGCGCTCATGCCAAACTCACGCTCGCCACTGAAGGCCGGGTAGTCCGGCATTGGAAAACCCGCAATCCCACCCATTATCTTTCTCGCCTCCATCAGTATCATGCAGGAACGGAGAACATCGCCCCCCAGGACATGCCGTTCGAGTTCATGATGAATGCCCTGCGACTGAACCAGGGCGTTGATGAGACTCTGTATGTGCAGCGGGCAGGTCTGCCGTTGGCCACGCTAGAGCCCGCCCTGCAGCAGGCCCGCCGTGACGGCTTGATGGCACCGCAGCGGTTGCAGACAAGTGCCCAGGGCTTTCGCTACCTGAATGATGTTCTGGCACGCTTTATTGCGGACGAAGACTAGCGAACTATTTCGCACGTCATCCAGACGGGCCGAGGGAGGCTCCCGTATGCCATCGCGCCACTTTCGCTGGCTGTTCTATATTGCCGCACTGATCACGCTGGTGCTGGCAGCGGCACTGATGTGGATCGATCAGTTGCTGGCGGGCGTGGTGTCGCCACAGGGGATGATCAGCCTGCAAATGGCGCGGACCCCGGATATGGCGCGGGCCATTCTGGATAGCTGGGGGGAAAGCGGAACACACTGGGCCTACCGCGCGGTTTGGCTGGATTTCCCATTCCTGGCAGGCTACGTCACTCTGTTTATTTGTCTCACGGTGCTGACCCAGGCCGGCGCCCGCAATCTGGTGATCGGCGGCTTCGGACTGGCGGGAAGCTGCGATCTCGCCGAAAACCTGCTGCTGCTCCAGATGCTGGCGGGCAACCTGACGCCGTCCGTTACCCATGCCGCGTACTGGTGTGCGTCCGTGAAATTCGGCCTGCTGCTGGTGGGTTGGATCTATCTGCTGTTTTATGGCCTGTACGAACTGTACCAGCGCCTGCGGCCCGAGCCGCCAGGCACGGGCTAATCGCCGTCCTTCCCGGGTGAGCGAACTCGCGCTCGCGCAGCCTTATTCAACCCGTTCGAAGATCAGGTCCCAGACGCCGTGACCAAGGCGTTCGCCGCGCTTCTCGAACTTGGTGACCGGGCGCGTGTCCGGACGTGGTGAATACTGTCCGGATCCGGCCTGATTGGCAAAGCCCGGCGCCGCCTCCATAACCTCCATCATATGTTCCGCATAGGGCTCCCAATCGGTCGCCAAGTGGAACAGACCGCCGATACGCAACTTGCGCCGGATGCGCTCCACGAATTCGGGCTGTACCAGGCGTCGCTTATTGTGGCGCTTCTTGTGCCAGGGATCGGGGAAAAACAGTTGCACCCGCTCCAGACTTGCATCTCCCAGACACTGCTCGATCACCCGATTGGCGTCGTCGTTATAGATGCGGATGTTCTCCACACTCTCCTCGGCCATGCCCTTGAGCAAAGCGCCGACGCCGGGCACATGCACTTCAACGCCGAGAAAGTTCTTCTCCGGCTCAAACTTCGCCATCTCCAGCAGGGACTGGCCCATGCCGAAGCCGATTTCCAGAATCAGCGACGCCTCGCGTCCGAAGACCTGGGCAAAATCCGGTGCGCCCTGCTCCAGCGTCAAGCCTTTCTCGGGCCAGTGCGCGTCATAGGCCTTCTGTTGGCCGGTGGTCATGCGCCCGCCGCGTATCACGAAACTGCGGATACTGCGAGGGTGCTGAGGGTTGCTGTCCGTCATCCGGAGCCTCCAGGAACGTTCGGAATCAAGCGGGAGCGGCATGATAGAAACCGGGCCGGCTAATGGCAAGGCCAAAGCGGTCGATGGCAAGACCAAAGCCGTCGGCAAGCATTCAGACCGGGCACTGTACGGCGGTGCGGGCGCACTAATTGCGTGCATGGGTTGAGTTCGGCGTCCGTCTTCTGCCGCCGCCACGCAGACCCAAATCTCCTGAAATCGCCCCCCAGTCGGGCTTTTTAGAAAGCTGGTGCGGTTAATGCTTAGCTGATGAGAGCATGGTGAGCACGAGGGAGATCCGGAAATACATCCGGCCGCTCCAGCCTGAATTTTCATTGACGTGCCAGAACGACCGACTATGAATAGCAACGTCCAACCCGTCATTCAGCGAGCCTACGCCCGCCATCAGACCCGCCAGCAGGGGCTGGATCTGTGCAAGGTACTGCTGGAACTGATTCAGAACCTGCAACAGCACCGGGGGGCCACACTCGCCGTACTGGGCGGCGACTACTTTTTCGAAACCCGTATCCTGGCGTTGGAACCTCACATTCTGAAGGCCCTGCGCAGCCTCGACCGCAACCCGGGGCACTTTCTCGACCCGGTGGAGTGGCGCCATCTTTACAGCGAATGGTTTACGGTGCATCGGCAATGGCGCCAGGACAACGCCATCCATAATTTCGAGCTGCACACCCACCTGATCCAGGAAGTCCAGAAGCAGATCTGGGCCGTGGCAACAGGCTCTGGCCACGCCGACCACGACCTGAACCACCAGCACACGGCGCGCCTGACCCTGCTCGACCTGCCGCAACTCATGGAGCACGTTGCCCAGTTACGGGGGCTGGCGACCCACGCGGCCGCCGGCGGCTTTTGTGACCCGGAGTTTCGGGTTCGCCTGGACTATCTTGGCCGGGAAATCAGCAGCCAGTTCGAGTACCTGGAACAGGCCCTGATCCATCAGGAAGGCCTGGACACGCGGCTGGGCCGCCAGTGCCCACGGGTGTTCGACTGCCGGGCGCGCTGGACCAAGCTGAAGGTTCGGGTAGAACAGGAAATACTCGCAGTGGCATCGGTTGAGGCCAGCCCGGATGCAGTGTTTGCCGAGGCCAGCCTCCTGATCAGCCACCTCTATGGCCTGACCCTAACCGGCCTGCGCCAGCTGCGAACCAGCCTCGACACGGACATTCAGCAATGGATCCTGGCCTCCCGCTACGATTAGTCCACCGGATAGCCGGAACCGGACCGAGGCCAAATGACCGAAACTGGTAGGCAAAAGTTAGTGGCTTGTAACGATGAGGGAGTCGACTGGCGAGATTCAAGTACGTTAGCGAACACTTTCAATACACTTTTTCACCCGCCGCGGCCAACGGTCGACTAATCTTATAAATGCTGACGGCAATCCTGACGGGTTGCTTGCATCTTCTAGCCCCAACTTCAGGAGCCGGTAACGGCTCCTTTTTTTATGTCTGCATGTCGGTGGCAGGATGGGCGCGTCAGTGTAGCTCGACCCACTGTTCCTGATAGGCATCGCCGAGAAAGTCGCGCACGTCATCGGCAACGGCTTCCCCCGGAAACAACGCCTCAACCTGGGATACCACATCTGTCACCCGGATTGGCTGCCGGCAGAGATTCAGGATCAAATGGGCGGTGTCGCTGAGCTGGACCATTCCCTCCGGGAACAGAAGCACCCAGGCATTCTGCCGAGGCTCCCATTGCAGCCGGCAACCGGGACGAATTGACAAGGTCGTCAAATCATTCAGCATCTGCATCGTTTCCATGATCAAACCCGCCCTCCTGACGCGCCTACAATGCGCGCAATACGTAATCCGACGACCTAGCCAGCTGCCATTTCCAGAGGAAATCAGCGCGCCCAGGCGTACATGGTTATTTCAAATCCCAAACGAATACTTTTGTATGTTGGCTTTTTCCACATGGCGGTCATCCTCCGTTCAGTGCAATGGCTTTGTTATACATAGCTTTGTTATACATAGCTTTGTTATACATAGCTTTGTTATACAGAGCCTTGTCATGCATAGCTTTGTCATGCATGGCGCATCTACGCCCAGAGCCCAACAAGCACCGCCTGCGAGCGGCCTGGCTTCACCTATTATTTGGTTCGCCAACCATGAACACAACGCCGCCGCCCCTGGCGCTCTACCCCTTGGGCGAGCTCACCGGCGTGCCTGCGGAACCAGCAGTCGCCTGCAGCACCGTGCCGCCAATCGTCAGCATCAGAATCAATGACTCGGCCTGCCCCCGGATCGCCGCCTGTTGCGTCGGATACTCGATGTAATCCATGGACAACTGGAACAGCTGGTTGGTGATAATGGAGGAGGCCTGCAGCAAGATGGCTTCGTTCATTTTCGGCAACACCCCGAGCCTGCGGATATCGTCCGCCATGTCGGTGGAAAACTCCCTCATCGCCTGACGCAAGGTGGTGCGCATCATCGGCGATGCCCCATGCAGCTCGCACACTCCCAGGATGAAGGCCGCCGGGTGCTCTTCGACGTAATCGAAGAAAAGCTTCACCGTTTCCAGGGTGATGCGCCGCATGCGCACAACATCCAGCCCCATGAATCCCGCCACGGCAGATTTCTCGCCCATCGAACCCGCGGCTTTCTGACGCATGTCACGCAACGGCTGGCACAACCCTTGTACGATGCTTTCGATGATCGCTGCACCGAGCTCATCCAGGTTTTTGAAATGACGGTAAAAAGTGTTGGGATTGAGCCCGGCCTCGCGCCCGATTTCGCGAATTCCCAAGGCCTGGATGCTGCGGGTCTGCGACGCCAGCCGCAAGGCCGCCTCCATCAGGAGCCGCTTGCCTTGCGCGTCGGAGGGCTTGGCTTTTGCCAATTTATCCAACTGAAATTGCACCTGC
>CAYXVO010000142.1:0-7269 GCA_964467875.1 uncultured Pseudomonadales bacterium
TCGCGCCCCCCAGGCGTTACCTGGCACTCTGCCCTATGGAGCCCGGACTTTCCTCTCCCCAACCGCTGCCAGCGAACCGTCAGCGGCCGGGCAGCGACTGCCTGGCAAACTCTCGACGGGCAAGATTACTCCCTTCCCCAGAGTGTCTCAAGTGCAACGGCAACAAATTCCGCCCGCCACGGCCCGTGGCATCGTCCAGAACGCCTGTTGATCCGCAACCAGCGCCCGCTCACCCTCAATCTGGCACACCTTTCAGCGCAAGCGCCCGCTTGTACAACTCATTTTTCTTCAGCCCGGTAAGCTCGGCGGCCATGGCCGCAGCCTGCTTGAGTGGCAACTCCTCGCTCAACAGCCGCATCAGACGATCAACGTCGAGCGTCACCTGCTCCGGACGCGCCAATGGCACCGCGCCAGCAACCAACAGTACGAATTCGCCACGCTGTTGATTCGGGTCCGCCGCCATCCAGCTCACAAGGCCGGCCAGCGTGTCCCCATGAATGGTCTCGAAGTTCTTCGTCAACTCCCGTGCCACGACCGCCTGGCGCTCGGGCCCAAAGGCTTCCGCCATGGCCGTCAGCGTACCCAGCACCCTGTGCGGCGCCTCATAAAACACTTGCGTGCGCGGCTCCTCGGCAAGCATCTTGAGGCGTTCAAGGCGCGCATTGGCCTTGGCCGGCAAAAAGCCCTCGAACACGAATCGATCGGTTGGCAATCCGGCCGCCGACAAGGCCGCGATCAGTGCGCAAGCGCCCGGCACCGGTACAATTGGAAATCCCTGCTCTCGCACTTCTCGCACCAGGACAAACCCCGGATCCGAGATCAAGGGTGTTCCCGCATCGGAAATCAGCGCAATGTTCTCACCTCGCGCCAGACGATCCACCAACGCCCGCGAACGCTCGCGTTCATTATGCTCGTGCAGCGCCAGCAGCGGCGTCGCCACGTTCAGGTGTTGCATCAGCCGCCCACTGTGGCGGGTATCCTCAGCGGCAATCACACTAACCTGACGCAGCACATCAATGGCGCGCGCACTCATATCCCCCAGATTCCCCAAGGGTGTGGCTACTACGTACAGGGTTCCCTTTCTCGTCACGAGACGGCGTCCTCACTTAATTTATCTGTTAAACTAGACCGGCTCCTATTCTTGCCACTGCCATTCCAGAGCACAAGCCAAACTCAATGTTTATGCATCCGATGAAATCGATAGCACTGCTCCTTGGCCTGATTCTTCTTTCCGGCTGCGGCACCACTCCCGAACAACGTCGGGGTTCCGCCGACCCATTACCGATGACGCAAACCGGCGCCGCCCTCTTTGATCGCGCGCAACAGGCGCAGGAGCCGGAGCGCTCGCAACTATTGGTGAACGCCGCAGAGCAGTTTTTGCGCCAGAACCAGGCTGCAGACGCACTCTCCGCCTTACGCCAAGCTAACCGCGCTAGGCTTTCCCTGCCTCAGGAGGAGCAGTTTATTATGCTCGGCGCGCAGGCAAGCCTGACGCTCGGTCTCGGAGCGCGGGCCTTAGACTTCCTGAAAGATGCCAAAGCACCCCTGTTTCTAACAGCGAATTTGGAAGTCCAGCAACAACTCAGTGAACTACGTGCCCGTGCGTACCTCCTCAAAGGCGATGCTCTGCTAAGCGCCATGGAGCGGGTATTTGCTGCCGGGCTCTACACCGGGGATGCCTATTGGCATAACCATGAGCAAATCTGGAGCACCCTCACCCAGGTCCCCAACGCAGAACTTCTGGCCGCGCAGGCTGAAACGCCGGAACCGGACCTGAAAGGCTGGGTCGACCTGGCCCTGCGCATGAGACAGCAACCTGCCAGCCTCGACGATCAGCTGCAAGCGCTGCGGGAATGGCAGCAAGCCAATATCGGACACCCCGCCGCCCGCCGCCTGCCGGAAGAACTGCAGTTGCTGAGCGCGGTACACCAGCGCCGCCCGCAGCACATCGCCTTGACCCTCCCTCTGTCCGGCCCATTGGCAGCGGCGAGTAGCGCAATTCGCGATGGCTTTCTGGCCGCCTATTACGCCGATCCATACCGCACCGAGCAAGGCATTGAAATTGAGATCTTTGATACCAGCCGGTATCCGAGCTACCTCGACCTTTACCAGACCTTGGCGGGCCAACCCTTCGACCTGGTGGTCGGGCCGCTAGACAAGAATGCGGTGGCACAGCTGGAGTATCTGGAACAGCTTGCCATCCCGGTGCTTGCCTTGAACTACACCGATTCGGGCGCAAGCCCAGGCAAACCCCTATACCAGTTTGGTCTCGCTATTGAAGATGAAATTACCCAAACCGTCGAGCATGCCTGGAACAGTGGCTATCGGCACGCCGTGATCATCGTACCGGAGTCCTCCGCCGGACAGCGTGCGCAGCAGGCCTTTGCCACGAACTGGCAAGAACGCGGCGGTAATATCATGAACAATCTTTACCTGCATCCGCAGGAGGACTTCTCCGCCGCCATCAGGGATCTGCTCGCGGTTCGCGAAAGCGAACAGCGCAGCCAGGAAATTGCCCAAACCATTGGCGAACCCGTCAAGTCCGAGCCCCGTCGCCGACAGGACATCGACGTCATCTTCCTTGCGACACCGCCGATCATTGCGCGCCAGATCAAGCCTCTGCTGGCCTATCACTACGGTGCTGACATTCCGGTCTATGGCACCTCCCAGATCTTTGGAGGTCAGGTCAACGTCGAGCGGGACCAGGACCTCAACGGGATCCGTTTCCTTGATCTCCCCTGGGTGTTGCGCAAAGATCTTCCGCTGAAACAGGAAACACTGGAAGTCTGGCCTGCACAGGCATCAGATCGGCTGTACGCGCTTGGCATCGATGCCTACCGCGTCGCACCACGCCTGGACCTCATGCGCCAGTTTCAGCACAGCACACTCCAGGGCATGACGGGAGACCTCAGACTCGGCAGCGACCAGAAAGTACGCCGCCGGTTGGACTGGGCTCAGTTCAGATCCGGCCGGCCGCGCGCATTCAATGATGCAGGGGTATCGGCGCCATGATCCGCCTGTTGCGTCGAACGTCCGCACAAACCACGGGCGACGCGGCAGAGCAAGCAGCACTGCACTTTCTGGAACATCAGGGACTGACTCTGGTCCAACGAAACTTCCGCTGCAAAACCGGCGAGATTGACCTGATTATGCGCGAAGGGACAACCCTGGTATTTGTCGAGGTGCGCTTCCGCCAGAACAGCCACTTTGGCGATGGTGCCGCTAGCGTCACCTGGCGCAAGCAACAACGGCTCGTCCGCGCCGCCCAGCATTACCTGCAACGCAGCCGGCAGAGCGATCGCCCGTGCCGTTTTGACGTTTTGTCTGCCACCGGCGCATGCGACAATGCCGCCCAACCCAACACCAGTTCGATCCAGTTTGACTGGATCAAAAATGCCATCGACTCTTTTTAATCACAGCTTTTAGACGGTAGCTTTATGGATCCCATCGAACGCATCGAAAGCCTATTCCACGACAGTATCGACACCAAGGTCAAAGCCAGCGAAGTACTGCCTCACAGCATTGCCGCCGCCGGCCAGGTCATGGTGAACGCGCTCCTCAACGACGGCAAGATTCTGACCTGCGGAAACGGCGGCTCTGCCGGCGACGCTCAGCACTTCTCATCGGAACTCCTGAACCGTTTCGAGCGCGAGCGCCCAAGCCTCCCCGCCATTGCCCTGACCACCGACAGCTCCACGGTCACCTCAATTGCGAACGACTACAGCTATAACGAGATCTTTTCAAAGCAGATCCGCGCCCTGGGCACGGACCGCGATGTACTCCTGGCCATATCCACCAGCGGCAATTCCGCCAACGTGATTCAGGCCATTCAGGCAGCCCATGACCGGGGCATGGCGGTGGTCGCCTTAACTGGACGGGACGGCGGCAACATGGCCTCGTTACTACAGCCAGAGGATGTGGAAATCCGTGTCCCCGCCCAATCAACGGCACGAATCCAGGAAGTTCACCTGCTCACGATACACTGCTTGTGCGACTTTATTGACCGGCAACTGTTTGGCGCGGACAACTAAACCGGCCACGATAGATAAAAAATGCCGCGATGATCGCGGCATTTTTTATTTGGGTCTCACTAAGCGTCAGCGGACGATCTTGAGACTCGGCTTACGCCCCTTGGAAGGCGCGCCACCCTCCGATTTCGCCGGCCCACCGCCTTGCGGCGCAGAACCTGGATCCGGTGTCCCCGGATCCGCACCAAACACCATCCCCTGCCCATTTTCCTTGGCATAGACCGCCATTATCGCCGCAATGGGAACATAAACATGCATCGGCACGCCGCCAAAACGCGCATTGAACTCAACTGCCTCATTGCTGATCAGCAAACTCTTTACCGCGCGCGGACTGATATTGAGAACGATCTGGCCATTGCTAACGAAATCCCGAGGCACCTGGACATCACTGACCGACGCATCCACCACCATGTAAGGCGTGAGCTGATTATCCAGAATCCATTCGTTCAGGGCTCGAAGCAAGTAGGGTCTACTGGGTGTCATCGTACCTCCACTCAAGGCGCTCAATTTCGTTCACGCCGTTCTATATACGCATCATCAACGGCTCAGTTCGAGCGGTTCACATACAGAGGTTCACATACAAAAAAGGGATGCCTAAACATCCCTTTTCACGCAATACACTGACAGTAATTACAGCGGCGCCTACAGACGCATCTCCTGCTCTTGCTCCGACAGGCTTGCCTTGAAGGAGTCGCGCGAGAAAATACGGTCCATATACTTCAGGATCGGCTTCACCTGCTTCTCCGGCAGCTCGATACCCATCAATGGCAAGCGCCAGAGCAGCGGTGCCAAGCAGCAATCGACGATGGTGAATTCGTCATTGAGAAAGAACGGCTTTTCGGCAAAAATCGGCGTTGCCGCCACCAAACTTTCACGCAACTCTTTCCGAGCACGTTCAGCCGCCGCTGCATCCTTCCCATTCAGGATGGTATCAGCCAGTACGCACCAGTCTTTCTGAATGCGATAGATCATCAGACGACTTTGCGCGCGTGCAACTGGATATACCGGCAGCAACGGCGGATGCGGAAAGCGCTCGTCCAGATATTCCATCATCACGTTGGGCTCATAAAGAACCAGCTCTCGGTCCACGAGCGTCGGCAAATCATTGTACGGGTTCAAATCAGCCAGCTCTTCCGGCTTGTTATCCGGATCGATATCGATGATATCGACGGCAACCCCTTTTTCCGCCAATACAATCCGGACCCTGTGACTGTAATGACTCTTGCCATCCGACAAGAAAGTCATGGAAGACCGCTTAGTCACCACGCCCATAGTTTTTCCTCACTCAAGGCTAATATTCGCTTTTTTCAAAACGTTTAGGGCCTTCGCTGCATTAATGTCATGCCGTCGAAGGCCCCGAAAAAGAACGGCGAATTATACACCAGATCCCTAGTGCACGTCCTTCCAATACTCCCGATTCAACAGATAGGCGAATACAAGCAGAATCAACAGGAAGATCAGCACAAACGGAGCAATCCGTTCCGCCTGCAGCCTGGAGGGCTCGCCCACATAGGCCAGGAAGTTGACCAGATCACGAATCGCGCGATCATACTCTGCCGGCTCCATAGAACCAGTGGAAACATAGGATTCGCAGCCAGAGCCCTTCATGACCTGACCGGTCAACGGATCAATTACCACATCTCCAAAGGTTGGCTTTTCCGCACACAGGCCTTGCAGCTCCGCCAGAACATGCGGCATACCAACGTCCGGGAATACGGAATTATTGACCCCTAGCGGGCGCTTCTCATCACGATAGAACGCGCGCAGATAGGTATACAGCCAATCCGTGCCACGCAGACGCGCCACCAGGGTCAGATCGGGCGGCGCAGTACCAAACCAAACCTTGGCCTCGGTTTGCGGCATCGCGTTCAGCATCAGCTCACCGATCTTGGCGTCGGCGAAGATCAGGTGCTCCTCATACAGCGCATGAGGAATACCCAAATCGTCCGCGACCCGCTCATAGCGCGAATAGCCGAGGGCGTGACACCCCATGCAATAGTTCGTGTAGAGCTGGGCACCACGCTGCATCGAGGCCTGGTCATGAATATCGACCTCCAAATGATCCAGCGTCACTCCGCCCCCGCCGGCCGCCCACGCGGACAACGGCAACATCACCAAAACGAGACGAATCAGAAACTGTTTCATTAGCCGGTCACCCTTTCTGGAACTGGTTTGGTCTTATCGATCTTGCTATACCAGGGCATCAAGATGAAAAACGCAAAGTACAGGACAGTGCACAGCGGTGCCAGCCAGGAGGGCTGGTCGGTTGCCGGTAGCGCACCACACACACCCAGGATGACAAAGCTCACCACGAACATCGCCAGCATTAGCTTGGTAATCCAGCCCTTGTAGCGAATGGACTTCACCGGGCTACGGTCAAGCCAGGGCAGGACAAACAGAATGGCGATCGCCCCACCCATCACAACAACGCCCCAGAATTTGGCGGGAAGGCCAAGGAAGGGAATCGTCACCGCGCGCAACATGGCGTAGAACGGCGTGAAGTACCAGACCGGCGCAATGTGCTCAGGCGTTTTCAACGGGTTGGCCGGCTCGAAGTTCGGCTTCTCCAAGAAGTATCCACCCATTTCCGGGAAGTAGAACACCACCACGCAGAACACAAAGAGGAAGATCACCAGCGCCACGATGTCGTGCACCGTATAGTACGGATGGAAAGGAATGCCATCACGGGGAATACCGTGCTCATCCTTGTTCTTCTTGATATCGACCCCATCAGGGTTGTTTGAGCCGACTTCATGCAACGCCAGAATGTGCAGGACCACCAAGCCCAACAATACGATCGGCAACGCGATCACGTGCAAGGCAAAGAAGCGGTTTAGGGTAATTCCGGAAATCAGGTAGTCTCCGCGAATCCACTGGGTCAGATCCTCGCCAATCAGCGGTATTGCCCCGAACAAGGACACAATCACCTGCGCCCCCCAGTACGACATCTGTCCCCAGGGCAGCAAATATCCTAAAAAGGCTTCCGCCATCAGGATCAGGTAGATCGTCATACCGAAAATCCACACCAACTCCCGTGGCTTCTGGTAAGAGCCGTACATCAGGCCGCGGAACATGTGAAGATACACCACCACGAAGAATGCCGAGGCACCCGTGGAATGCAAGTAGCGCAAAAGCCAGCCATACTCCACATCACGCATGATGTACTCGACCGAGGCAAAGGCTCCAGCGGCGGACGGGTTATAGCTCATGGTGAGCCAGATTCCCGTCACGATCTGGTTGA
>CAYXVO010000143.1:0-7253 GCA_964467875.1 uncultured Pseudomonadales bacterium
GCGAAGGCGACGGCTGGGTGATCGTTGATACCGGCTTTGGGGATGACGCCACGCGCGCGAGCTGGCGCCAGACCTTTGAGCAGGCGCTGGAGGGGCGGCCCCTGACCCGCATCATCGTCACCCATTACCACCCGGACCATATCGGCCAGGCGGCCTGGCTGGCGGACACCTGGGACGCGCCGGTATGGATGACCGCCGGCGAGCTGGCACTGGCGCGGCACTTATATGCGGTTCCCGACGAACGCCTGCACGGTGAGGGCCAGGCCTTTTTCGAGTGCCATGGGCTGGATCGCGAACGGGCCCAGGCCATGGTGGCGACGGGGAACCGGTATCGACGCGCCATTGCGAAGCTACCCCAGCCTGCGGAGATCCTGCGGCATGGACAGGAACTCACCATCGATGGCCGACATTGGCGGATTATCTGCGGCAACGGCCATTCGCCCGAGCATGCCTGCCTGTATCGCGAGGAAGATGGGGTGCTGATCAGTGGTGACCAGGTGTTGCCGACCATTTCCAGCAATGTGAGTGTCCATATGGACAGCGCCCAGGACGATCCCCTGAGCGGTTTTCTGGAAAGCCTGCACCGCATTGGCCAGCTGCCGGCGGACACCTTGGTTCTGCCGGCCCATGGTCTGCCATTTCGCGGGTTGCGTGAACGTACCTCAGCCCTGGTGGGGCATCACGAGCGCCAGCTGGCGCGGGTCGAAGAGGCCTGCAAGGAACAACCGCAATCGGCTGCTGATCTGCTGCCGGTGTTGTTTCGGCCCAACCTCACGCCCCATGAGTTGCATTTCGCCATGGGAGAGAGTCTGGCGCATTTGAATTATCTGGAACGGCGGGGGCGGTTGCGGCGGTTGGAGGGGGAGGTGGTTCGTTTCAGCCGGTAAGGCCCAAGCACAAAAAAGACGGCTAGTGCCGCCTTAAATCGCTTTATATATCGGATTATCTGCAAGCTCAGTTCCCTCTCCCCTCGTGGGAGAGGGCTAGGGAGAGGGCTAGGGAGAGGGGGGGGCGGCGTAGCCGCTTAAACCACGGAGCGGCGCATGCTCCACCCTCTCCCCAACCCTCTCCCGTCAAGGGAGAGGGAGCTAAAACAAAGGCTTAGTTAGAATCGCCGTTTTTAATACGCCACAAACCTACGCCGATTCCAGCAGCTCACTGAAAATTTCCAGATGATGATCATCGTCACCCAACTGGTGGTTGATCATGATCAGGCGCTTGGCGTAGTGGGACAGGTTGTATTCCCAGGTCATGCCAATCCCGCCATGCAGCTGGATCGCCTGCTCGGCGACGAACTGACCGGCGCGGCCAATTACGTTCTTGGCGGCGGACAGCACGCGCTGGCGCTGAACGCTGGCGGGCTCATCGGCCACGGACGCGGCCAGCAGCGCCATGGAGCGGGCCTGCTCGAGCTCGGAGTTCATGTCCACCATGCGGTGCTGCAGGGCCTGGAACTTACCGATGGGCACGCCGAACTGCTTGCGTGTTTTCAGGTATTCCAGGGTCAGGCGCACGGCTTCTTCCATGGCACCCACGGCTTCGCCACAGAGCGCGGCAATGGCGCGACCGGCCTGGTAATGAATGGCGTCGGAGGCCTGGCCTTCCTCGCCCAGCAGGGCGTCGGCGCTGACTTCCACGTTATCCAGAAACAGGTCGCAGCCTTTCAGGCCATCGGCGGTCGGATAATCCCGACGGGACAGGCCGGCTGCGTTGGCATCCACCACGAACAGGCTGATGCCGGCGGCATCCAGCGAGTCGCCGCTGGTGCGGGCCGACACGATCAGCTTGTCTGCGCAGTGGCCACCGATCACCACACCCTTGCGACCGTTCAGGCGATAGCCGTTGGCGGTTTTCGCGGCGTGGGTTTGCACGTCGTTCAGGTTGTAGCGGCTTTGCAGCTCCACCAGGCCCACGGCGACTTTCAGACTGCCGCTGGCGATGCCGGCAATCAGCTCCTCTTGCTGAGCCGTTGTGCCCAGTTGAGTGATCAGACCACCACCCAGGATCACCGATTGCAGGTAGGGCTCCAGGCACAGGCCGCGGCCCAGCTCGGCCATAACCAGCTGGACTTCCACGCCGGTGCCGGCGAAGCCGCCGAATTCCTCGGCGAAGGGCACGGCGGTCAGACCCAGCTCACTTAGCTGGTTCCAGAAAATTTCGCTAAAGCCCAGCTCGGACTGGCGATAGCCTTCGCGCATTTCGAATTCGTACTCGCCGCGCACCAGACGGGCTGCGGTTTCCTGCAGCATTTGTTGTTCTTCGGTCAGTTTGAAATCCATGGCGGGCCTCCTAGAGTTCAAGGATCATCTTGGACACGATGTTCTTCTGGATCTCGTTGGATCCGCCGAAAATCGACAGTTTTCTGTTGTTGAAGTACTGGCCGGCCAGCGGTGCCGCGTATTCGTCGGACAGGTATTCGCCGTCGTACTCCAGTTCCAGTTCCTCTTCCAGGAAGGGGATGGCGTAAGGGCCAATGGCACGGCGCGCCAGGTCGGTAATGGCCTGACGGATTTCAGTACCACGCACTTTCAGCATGGAGCTTTCCGCACCGGGCACACCGCCGCCTTCCACCGCGGCCACAATCCGCAGGTTGCTCATTTCCGCGGCCATCAGGTCAATCTCTACCTGAGCGACACGGCGGCGGAAGTAGCTGTCTTCAATCAGGGGCTTGCCGTTTTTCTTGACGCGGCCAGCCAGTTCCTTGAGGTGGGACAGGGCTGCCTTGGACAGACCAATGCCAGCCAAACCAGTTCGCTCATAGGTGAGCAGGTATTTGGCGTAGGTCCAGCCTTTGTTCTCTTCGCCCACCAGGTTTTCCACCGGTACTTTTACATCGTCGAAGAACACTTCGTTCACCTCGTGCTCACCCTCAATGGTGATGATGGGGCGCACGGTGATGCCGGGAGTGTTCATGTCGATCAGTAGGAAGGAAATGCCCGCTTGGGGTTTTGCTTCCGTATCGGTCCGCACCAGGCAGAAGATCATGTTGGCGTGCTGGCCCAGGGTGGTCCAGGTCTTCTGGCCGTTGACGATGTAATGGTCGCCCTGGCGCACGGCACGGGTTTTCACAGAGGCCAGGTCGGAACCGGAACCGGGCTCGGAATAGCCCTGGCACCACCAGTCCGCACCGTTGAGGATGCGGGGCAGATAGCGCTGTTTCTGGTCTTCGTTGCCGAACTTGATAATGACCGGGGCGACCATGTTCACACCGAAGGGGATGGTGCGGGGCGCGCCGTAGGCCGCGGCTTCTTCTTCGAAAATGTGCTTTTGCACCGCCGTCCAGTCGGTGCCGCCATGCTGCACCGGCCAATGGGGCGCGTACCAGCCCTGCTTGCTCAGCACCTGCTGCCAGCGCTGGTGATCCTGTTTGCTGAGCAGGCGCCCGCCTTTCACTTTGGCGGCAATATCCGTCGGTAACTGGGCTTTGAAGAAGGCCCGCACCTCGTCACGGAAAGCCAATTCCTCGGGGGTGAAATTGATGTTCATCGGCTGGTCTCTCGGATCTAGTGAAAATAAATACCGCATAGCAGAATAGGTATTATATTGGTGCCAAGATCGGAATCTGTCAATTCGAGATGGGCCGTTTGCGCGGTTCTGCCACCGTTTGTTTCAAAACTGAACAGAAAGCGGTTGTTGGTCATTCCTAACTGAACTATATTCAGAATCATATACCGTTATGCGAAACGGTATTATGTGTTGGTTCGCACAGCGAAACAAGAAGGCCGTCATTCATGTACGCGGCTGTCCTTAAACAACCGTTTGTGTAAACAACCTTTGTTTAAACAAGCATTTGCGTACACAGCCATTCACGTACACATCTATTTACGTACAACAACAAGAGCGTAAGCCAAGAGGTAGTTTCATGAAGACGACTGGTAACAGATTTCGTGTAATCCGGGGCACTGGCCTGAAGGTGGCGGCAGGCCTGCCACTGCTGATGGGGCTGGGCGCACCGGTGCTGGCGCAGGATGTATCGGAGCTGGAGCGCAGGCTGGAAGCCTTGCAGGCGGAAGTCGCCGCGCTCAAGTCCAATGCTAAAGAGAGTCCCTTTGTGCTGAAAGATGGCGCTGGGTTCAAGATTGGTGACACCACGCTGACCTTTGGTGGCTTCGTGAAGGCCGATATCGTTGCCGGCTCCGACGGCGATGGCAGCAAAAACAACTATGTGCTGGGCCAGCCGAAGAATTTCGCGGCACTGGCTCGTGGTGGCGACAACGACTGGGGCATCGGTTTCAGTGCCCGCGAGACGCGTCTGAGCTTGGCCACCGCGACCGCCAATGTTGGCGGCGACACCCTGCACACCTACCTGGAAATGGACTTCAACCAGGGCGCGGACGATGGCGGCAACGAGTTCGTGTCCAACAGCTATCAGCCGCGTTTGCGGCAGGCGTTCGGTAGCTGGAAGGGCTGGACCATCGGTCAGACCTATTCCACCTTCACTGATCTGAGCGTGATGCCGGAAGTTCTCAACCAGGGCAAGCAGGCGGCCTTCATGCACGTGCGTCAGCCCCTGGTGCGCTACACCATGGCCGCACCCGGCGGAAGCCTTATGATGGCCCTGGAAAACCCGGAAGATGGCGGCAACGATCAGTCGATTCCCGATTTCGCGGCCCGCTATAACCTGAAGACCGGCTACGGCCATTACTCCCTGGCACTGCTGGGACGTCAGCTGGAAACCGATAACGACGAGACGCTCACCGGCGCGGTATCCGTCAGCGCCCTGATCAAGACCTTCGGCCAGGATGACCTGCGGCTGCAGTACTCCTATGGCGCGCTCGGTCGCTACATGGGCCTGCGCACCTATGTGGATGTGGCGGCGAGCGAGGAGCCGGACGCCGAGCCTTTCATGGTGCAGGGCGTGACTGCGGCCTATCGCCATTTCTGGACGCCGGAATGGCGTAGTAACTTCATCCTGTCCCACACCGAGACGGTGGACGACTATGAAGGTGCCGCACCGACCAATGACCTGGACTCCGCCACGTCGGCCCAGGTGAACCTGTTGTGGCAGGCGCACAAAAAGATCACCTACGGCATCGAATACGCTTACTGGGACTTCTCGCGCTACAACGTGAAGGGCAGTGACACGTACCAGCAGGTGATGTTGTCGGCGAAGTTCGATTTCTAAGCGAACCGCGCAACTGAACGAAAAACTCCGCCTTCGGGCGGAGTTTTTTTATGGGCTAGGGAAAGATCGGGGACCAGAGACAGAGAGGGCCAGGGAAAGCGAGGGCCAGGGAAAAGAGAGCGACGTCCCCAGTCCTAGGCCGCCGGTGTCTGATTCGGCGCCGGATCATCCTGCCATTCCACCCGGTCCCGGCCGTTCTCCTTGGCACGGTACAGCCGGTGATCGGCCAGCCGCAACAGTTCTTCATGCCCGTCGCGGGTATTGGGAACCACACTGGCCACGCCAACACTGACCGTCATCCGCACCTGTTTATCGCCATCCCCCACCTGGGTTTCCCGAAAGGCATCGCGGATGCTGTGCGCGACGATCACGGCGCCGGCCATATCCGTATTGGGTAGCAGCATCACGAACTCTTCGCCGCCATAACGGGCCGCCGTGTCCTGGGCGCGCCGGGTGTCGGCTTCGATCAGTCGGGCGGCCTGGCTCAGGCACTGGTCACCAAACAGGTGGCCATGGGTGTCGTTCAGCCTTTTGAAGTGGTCGATGTCGAACAGCAGCACCGACAGGGGCGTCCCCTCGCGATAGGCGCGACTGTGCTCGCGGGTCAGCATCTCATCGAAGTAGCGGCGGTTGCGCAGCCCGGTCAGGCCATCGGTCGAGCTCATTTCCTTCAGCTTGATGTTGGCGGCCTGCAGCTCCTCGGTGCGGGCGCGCACCATGCGGTCGAGATCCTCGTTGAGGTGAATCTGGGCCTCCAGCAGTTGTTGCTGGGCGGCGGCCGACTCGCGCTGGGCGGATTCCCGCAGACGCCGTTCCTGGGTAATGCGATAGGCGAGGGCAAAGGACAGCAGCAGTACCTCGGCGGCAGCGCCGATCTGGGAGCTGTGCTCGAACAGGCTCACCGCCGGCAGCAGGCCATACTTGTTGAGCGCCAGTGCCGTGTTGCCAAACACCAGCAGCAACCAGGCCATGGTGAACAAGCGGGCCAGCACGTCACCGCGCCACCAGCAGTAAATGCCGATCAGGGTCACGGTGGGGGCAAAGATCGCCACCAGGATGATGTCGATCTTGATGACGAAGGCGTAGTCCAGCACGAACGCCAGAATCATCAGAATCGCCCCCAGCACGGCGAAGCCGCGCATGAGGTAGTGCAGGGAGATCGCGGTGGTGCGTAGTTTGAGCACCGTGTCGGTAAACATGGCCACCGTCATCAGGTTGAAGGCGATGGCGGCCGATACCACCACCGAGTTGATGATCGGCAAATCAGGCCACAAGTACTGGAAGGTCAGGCCCTGCAGGCTCATCTGGAAGATGCTGTAGGACACCACGTTCAGGACGTACCAGACGTAGCTCTGTTCGCGCACCACCAGCAGAATCAGGAAGTTGTAGATCGCCATGGCGATCATCAGGCCGGCGAACAGAACCTGCAGGCTGAGCTGGCGCTGATCCTGCTCCATGAAGGCTTGTGGCACCCACAATTTGGCGGGCAGTTGCAGGGAGCCATCGCTTTCGATGCGCAGAAACAGATCGATTGCTCCGTTCGGAGGCACTTCGATTTCGAACAGGAAGTGGCGGTTATCCAGGGGGCGAACGTGAAACGGGCGCCGGTCGCCGGCTTCAAAGTGGCTCAGCACCTGCTCGTTATGGACCAGGTACAGGTCGACGTAATCCAGCACCGGATAGGAAATTTCCAACAGCCGGACCAGGTGCTTGGAGGAGCTATTGGTGAGACGGCCCTTGAACCAGTAGGTATCGGCCGTGAGGCCAAGATTCGGCACGGCTTCTTCGCTGCGCTGCCATTGGATCCCATGCTCGGTGCCGATCAGGTCGGTGATCGTCAGCACGGTGTCTGGCGCGCTGGCTGGTAGGTCTCCGGTCTGGGAGTCCATGGTTTCTGGGGCTGTGGCTTCTAGAGCTGTGGTTTCTGAAAATGTGTTACGTGGATCGACGGCATAAAGGAAACGATTCCCCAGCAGAATCGCATCCTGCGCCATGTCCGCCACATCGACGGCAGGCGGGGTCGATAACTCCGCGCCCACAGGGTCCGCCATGGCCGAAACGGGCGACAGACCCAGCTGCAGAATCACAAAAAATAGAAACGCCGCCGCAAAGCGCGGAAGGCGAAAAC
>CAYXVO010000144.1:0-7245 GCA_964467875.1 uncultured Pseudomonadales bacterium
TAACAATTCTGGCGCGGTGGGTTGATGCTCGCTGACGGCAGGTGATCGCAACAGGATGTTGCGGCAGGACCACACCCGTTTAATTTTATGGTTCCTTTGTGATCTCGAACCGCAGGCGGTTTTCCAGAATTCCAGTCGACTTGGACGCAGTGCTGTGTCGCGGTGAGCGGCAGTACGCGGCGCGCGTGCGTAATTTCTGCTCGGGTGGCATGCTCATCGAGAGCAACGGTGCCACAGATCTGAAAGACGGCATGCGCCTGCGGGTCGACGTCCAGGTGGATTCCGGACAGGATGGCGCAGGGGTCAGTTTTGATCTGGAAGTTCGGCATTCCGATCCTCCCTATATTGGCGTTGCATTTATCCAGCCGGCGTTTGCCGCACTGCAGCGATTGCATCAGTGCACGGCGTCGCCAATGGCGGTCCCTGAAACCCTAGTCGCCTCGTCGGGAACGGAGTTGGCGCAGTTCCGGGAACGCTTCTTTGAACAGCTTGATGAGGCCGTGGCGGAATCCCTGCTGGAAACGGATCGCGATCTGCGAGCGGCCGCTGAGACAACGTCACTGGATGCTCCCCGGAACAACACGGTGGCGCGCCTGCAGAACACCCTAAGCAAGGGCGCCGCTGAATTGGCTCGTGCCGTGCGTCGCCAGCTCGACCGCAATCTAACCGACTTTATCGCCGACCGTGGCAATGAAGTGCATGCCGATGGTGCGGACCCATTGGATCGTTTGGCCTTGGTGGAGCGCACTCAGTTTGAGAGCTGGTTGGTGGCTAATATCGCGGCGCGCACGGTCGAGGCGCGCATGGATGTCACGCTTCATAAGCTGGCGACCCTGTTTCAGCAGGCACTGAAGCGACCGGTTCCGGCTGAACTGAATCCGGTTGCGCCAGGTGCGGTGGTCCATCAACTGCACGTGGAATTGAGGGCGTTGGAGTTTGGCGACGACGAACTGACGTTTCTGTACCGTTACCTGAGCCCGGTGCTTGCCGCCAAACTGAAAGAGGCATACGGAGCGGCGCTTTGGGATGTGACGCCGGCGGCTCTGGCACGACCGGGCCGCTCCGGGGCCGTTGGTCCGAAAGCGGCTCAAGCGCCATCAGCGGATCTGAAGCCGGTACCTTCGTCGACAGCCTCTTCCATACAGTCCTCGGAGATGTTCGGCAAATCCGCGATGCCAACAACTGGACGCCAGGTTGGTGCTGACACGGTGGCAACCCTGCGCTCCCTGTTGTCGCTGCGCAAGGATGTATCGGGTGAGGAGCGAGAGGCAAGTGATGCGACGGCCGCTGGTTTGCCAGAGTACAGTCTCGGCGAATTGCAGCAGGTGGTCGAAGGCCTGGCTCTGTCAGCCTTGCGGCAGACAGTGGCGCCGGTCGACCTGAAACAGGAAATCATGCGTTCCCTGCGAGGTTTTGAAGGTGCCGAGGGACGCCCCTTGCCGGGACCCGAGGCGGAACTGATCGAGGTCACCGAGCGACTGTTCCAGGCAATCGAAGCCAACCCCGCGGTTCATCAGATTCTCAAGCGCCATCTGAGCCGCCTGCAGTACGTGGTGCTACAAACCGTCCTCAAGGACCAAACCTTCTTCGCCAGTGATCAGCACCCCTTGCGCCAGTTGTTAAACCAGTTGGGGCGCTTGGCTGCAGGGCGCCTGGCGCCGGGGCAACTGGAAATTCTGCTGGAACGGATGATCGATCAGGTTGCCACGGAGCCTGATTCAGTCGACATGCACAATGCATTACTGGTTCAGGTCCGGACCCAGCTGCAGCGCCAGGAGCTGGGCCTGGAACGTGCCATTGAGCGCATTGGCAAGAGTGCCGATGGCGAGCGTCGGCTGCGGGCCGCGCAACGTCAGGTTGGTGCCGAGGTTCGCAAGCGCTTGTTGGGACGTCAGATTCCGGAGCTGGTGCTGCAGTTGTTGTATGACTTGGGCTGGCGTCAGCACCTGTTGGTGAGCCGGCTAAAGCAAGAGCGCGCATATCGCAAGGCGCTGGCGATTATCGATGTGCTGGTACAGCGGGCCGAGGTTACTGGGCAAACGGCTGCGGGCGCCCTGAATGCGGACAACCTGCGGGCTTTGGTGAATACGGAGCTTGCATTGTTGCCGGCAAACGCTGGGATCCAGAGCTGGCGCGAATCCTTTGACGAGTGGCTGGATGGCCGGCAGACGGCGACTCTGGTCCTGGTGGAACCTGATCGCCTGAAATCACTGGAGGCGCCTTTTGCGGCTGCACAAGCCGAGCTGTCGCCAAATACGCCGGTGTCGGTCGATGCTGAGAAACGTGGTCCATTGTCGGAGCTGCAGGTGGGTGACTGGCTGCTGCTGCCCCGGCCGGATAGTGCGGATCTTTATCTGAAACTGGCCTGGTGTGATGGTGCCAGTTTCCGTTTCGCCTATCTCGACGACCAAGGTATTCAGAGCATTGCCCACAGTGCCGGCGAACTCGGCCAATGGCTGGAGCGTGGCGTGGCACGGCGACTGGATGAGCGGGACTGGTCGCTAGTTGAGCAGGGCCTGTATCGGGTGGTCCACTCGGTCTATGAAGACGTACTGACCAAGGTCAACCGCGACCCGCTGACCGATCTGGTGACCCGTCATGAATTTGAAATGCAACTGGAGCGTTATCTTGCTCGCGCCCGTGCCGACGGTTCGCGCCACACGCTCTGTTATGTTGATATCGACCGCTTTCGGGTGGTCAATAACACGCTCGGCGTGCAGGCCGGCGATGCGCTGTTAAAGAGCATGGCCGACTTTCTGCGGCAACAGAGCGCGGCCAACGTGATCCTGGCCCGTCTCGGCGGCAATGAATACGGTGCGCTACTACCAGACTGCCCCAAGCGTCTGGGGCTGGATCTTGCGGAGCAGTTGCGCGCGGCAGTAGAGGCCCAGACGTTCAGTCACGGAGAGCAGCCCTTTAAGGTAACGCTCAGTATTGGCGTCGCGACTCTGAGCGATCAGGTCGACAACCTGAGCGAATTGTTAAAGCGCGCCAGCCTTGCCTGTCTGGCGGCCAAGGAGCAGGGCGGCAACCGGGTTCGGGCCTATCAGCCATCCAGTCGCGACCAGGCTCGCCAGCAGGAAATGATGAGCTGGCTGCCACGGCTTGAGCGCCCCCTGGAAGAGCTCGTCACATTGCGTTGCCAGCCGATTGTGCCACTACGACAGGTTACCGGCCTGGCTCACTACGAGGTCCTGCTGGCGATTCGCGGAGCGGGCGACAGCTTGCTGTCGCCGGTTCCGCTGATCGAGGCGGCGGAGAAGTTCAATCGCATGACGCGAGTTGATCGCTGGGTAATCGAACAGATTTTCCGTTGGCTGCGGAGTAATCCCCAGAAACTCGCGAAAATTGATGGATTTTCCATCAATTTGTCGGGAAATTCGCTAAATGACGAACTGTTTTTGAGTAATTTGCTGGAGCTGCTGCGGAAATACCCCGATTTGAGCCGCAAGGTCTGCTTTGAAGTAACGGAAACGGCGGCCGTGACCAGCCTCAGCACGGCTGCTGACTTTGTGCGGCAGGTCAAGCAATGCGGTTGCCGGCTGTCGCTGGATGATTTTGGTACGGGACTGTCGTCCTATGCCTATCTGCAGCAACTGCCGGTAGATTACGTGAAAATTGACGGCGTTTTTGTGCGCAATCTGGTGGATAATCCGAAAGACCAGGCGCTCGTGAAGTCCATTGCAGAGCTGGCGCGCTTTCTGGGCATCGAAACCATTGGAGAGTATGTTGAAAACCAACAGGTTCTCGATGTATTGAAACAGCTTGGGGTGGATCATGTGCAGGGTTATCACCTTGGCAAGCCGGTCCTGCTGGAGCACATATAAGCCGTAGGCAATCATTAATTAGTGGTAAACAGTTATAAACCGTAGGCAGTCTTACTGCGGTTTCTGCAAACGCCGACCAGCGGCGCCAGCTGATTTGATGTCTAACCGCGCCAGCTGGTGTGCGGCGGTAACAGGTTTGAGGGGACGTACCCGCATAGCGTGCGTCGATGTATTGGGCTGTACGCTGGGTATGGCGTTGACATTGGCAACGGACGTCAACTGGGGATAACGATATGACAAACATCAGCACAAGACTGATTGAGCCCGCTCTGCGGCGCTCGTCCGTTTTTAGTAAAAGGCTCGGGATGGCACTGCTGCTGGGCATGGTGTCCTTGCCTGCGGCGGCACTGAGTCCGGAAATTGAGGCCGATCGGTTGATCCTGGCGACGCGTACTTATCTGGAGCAGGGCAATGTGTCGCGGGCGACGCAAAGCCTGGAAAAAATGGAGCAGTTGAAAACCGACTTGCCCGTCGAATATTTTTTCTTCAAGGGCCAGGTCGCCTGGCACGGCAAGGAGTCCGAGGCGGCGCGTAGTGCCCTGGAGGATTATGTGCAGAAAGCCGGTCGGGAAGGAGAGCACTACCAGCAGGCCCTGGTGCTCCTGACGGAGATTGAAGAAGTCGGTGCCGAACCCGCAACACCGGCCAGCGCCGGCGAGGCGGCGATCCAGTGGCAGCGCCAGGGTGTTCATTCCGACGAGTACGTGGAGAAGTTGCGCAAGCTGTACCTCAAGGATCAGGCCAAGGATGCCCTGGTGGAGCACATCAATAGCCTGCTGGCGACCAAGCCCTTCCGCCCCTCGCGTCTGGTGACGCCGGAGCAGCGCGACGGTCTGCGCTACAGCGTCAGCCTCGGCGGGCAGGGTGTTTTGCTGGTGCAGGAGACGCGCTATGACAACGCGGGCAATGCCCAGGTCAACCTGGAGCGGCGTGATGTCTTTGGCATTGATCCCTATGTCCGGTTTGGTTGCGACCAACAACGTCGTGCCTGCTGGATTTATGATCCGCAGAATCAGCATCGTGAATGGCTGGTACTGGGCGATGATCAACAGGTGGCCGAGGATCTGAGCAAGGCGGTGACCAAGTTGTTGCTGACGTTGCAGAATCCTGTCTGAGGCGGAGGCTACCAGCAAGCCTGAGTCTCCTCTCCCTGGGTGGCTAACGTTTTACTCCCTCTCCCTTGAGGGGAGAGGGCGGGGGAGAGGGTGGAGCATGCATACTCCGTGTTTTAAGCGGCTGCGCCGCTACCCCCTCTCCCTAACCCTCTCCCGCCACGGGAGAGGGAATTACTTTTATATAATCTCCCCGCTTTTACACCATTTTGTCCCATCAGAACGCGACAACGCCCTCTCCCTATAATCTCCTAAGATCCCAGTGTGGATGATCTGCGACGCCTCGGCGGTTGCTCGTCTGTGTCTGCTCATGCCCGGGGTCCGCCAGTAGCGTTTAGCTTGTCCTGTAGGTGGCGGTGATGGTGAGTTCGGTAATAGGCAGCAAGGCTACCGATTTTTCGTTCGACGTGAATGCCGGCGCCGATGACCTCGCCCGGCGTTGCGGTGTAGACCTGGAATGGGGCCGGCAACTGAGCGGTGTGACGGAGCTTGAGCTGCGAATCCTGTGGCGTGTTCGGCAAGGGCTTGCGTTGGTTGATCGGCCATTCCTGCACGTCGCGCGGGAACTTGAGCTGACCGAGGATCAGGTGCTGCAGTGCTTCCAAGCGATGTGGCGACGGCGCCTGCTGCATCACCTGGGGCCAATTTACTTCAATGAGGCCTTCGGCCAGGGCCTGTCACTGGCCGCCATGCAAATCCCGGAAACGGCGCTGGATCGCGTGAGTGCGCAGCTCAGGCCAGACCCGGCCGTGGTGCATCTCAGTACCTTTCGTCACACCTTCAATCTATGGTTCACGGTTGCCGGTAAGGGGGAGCAGGCCAAGATGCGGCAGTGTCAGGCGTTGGAGTCCAGGCTGGGATATCCGGTTTTTCGCCTGCCGAACCAGGCCGAGTTTTTCAGCCACGCGCGCCGCGAACAGACCTGCGAACCGGCCCGCGCGATTCTGTCGGAACTGGACTGGCGCCTGATCGAGCTGACCTCACAGGGGCTGCCGCTGGTGCCGGAACCTTACCTTGAATGGGCGAACCGGCTGGCACTGAGTCTGGATGAGTTGTACCTGCGCTTCCAGCGCCTGGCCGACTGGGGCATCCTGCAACGGATTGCGGCATCACCCAATTACTGCCGCATGGGATTGCGCGCCAGCGCTCTGACCGTGTGGGATGTGGTGGATGAAGCGGTGAGCGAGTGCGGCACGCTGCTCAGCGATTTTCCGGCCGTGAGTCAATGTAGCCTGAGGCCGCGTCACCATCCCAGCTGGTGCTATAACCTGCTGGTGCTGGTGCACGGGCGGAGCCGACGGGAGGTCAGTCAGCAGGTGGACTCCATGGCGCGTTTGTTGGGGCGGCATAGCCGTGCACATGACATTCTGTTCCGCCGGCGCCTCCTGAAACGGGCGAAGGAGTGGCCGCTGCAGGGCATTGGCTAAATTGCAGCGATGAACTGGCTTGGACGCAGAACTCGCGGACGTGGCGGCGTCTACCAGGTGGCGGAATGCGAACCGGTGGTGAAAAGAAAATCGCTGCTGAAAAGCAAGTCGGTGGTGGAATCAGGTCGATGGCGGAAAACAGAGCCGAAAGGTTGTGCCTTGAGCGGGAGTGCTGTCGACGTTCACCTGCCCCTGATGGCGTTCCATCACGATTTTCACGAACCGCAGGCCCAGCCCGGCACTGGTGACCCGCTGCCGGTCCAGCTCTGGTGTCTGGCGATAACGCTGGAATATCTGGTTGATCCGATCAGCGGCGATGCCCTGTCCCTGGTCGACGACTTCCAGCACAGGTCCACTGACGTTCGTGTACACACTGGTCTGAACCCGTGTTCCATCCGGGCTGTATTTGATGGCGTTGGTCAGTAGATTCAGGGCGGCCCGCTCCAACAGTTCGGCGTTGCCCTGGAGCCAGACTTCGCAGGCATTGGCCGCGATTTCCACCGCAATACCGCGCTCCCGCGCCTGGTCTTGCACCTGATCGATAGCATTCTCCAGCACCGCCAACAGGTCGCAATCGTACATGAGGATTTCCTCGGCCGCTTCCACGCGGCTCAGGCGGAGAAACTGGTCCGCCATGTCCAGGCTTTTCTCGGTGTATCGGCGCGCGCGGGCAATCAGCTCGGCAGGGTCCTCCGGGCGTTCCTGCGACCACTGCTCCAGCAGTGCCAGTTGCGACACCAGGGGGGCACGCAGGTCATGGGAGACAAAATCCACGACTTCCAGGCGCCGGCGCTGTTCTTCCCGCACTTGGGTGATGTCCGCAAAGCTGGCGATGAGGCCGCTGTGATGACCGCCGAGGTCAGCATGCCCGTTATCGCG
>CAYXVO010000145.1:0-7194 GCA_964467875.1 uncultured Pseudomonadales bacterium
CAACTCAATAGGGTGCAAGCCAGGACCACCCAACTCGATAACCGCCGACTTGATAGTCGCCGATTCGATAAGAGCCCGCCCGATACCAGCCACGGCGCCATTCGGCCATGCCAGCAGCGCTTGTCCGGGCGCCTGCAGGGCGTTTCACAGAAGCTTTGGCGCCGATGCGACGCGCTATGGAATATCGAACCATTCATGCAGTTGGGCAATGTCGTCAGGCGCTCGGGCCACCGGCGGGTGGAACCAGGAAAAAACGCCGCACGGCGGCTGCGACCACTTCGGGCTTCTCCGCATGCAACCAGTGACCGGTATGGGGAATGATACGCATATCCGCCGCCGGGAATAAGCATTGGATCTGGGGCCAGAAGCGCGCCTGCAGGTAATTCGAGTCGCCGCCCTTGAGAAACAGAACCGGCCGTGGGAAGGGTTGGCTGGCCTTCTGTCCCGCCAGAATGGCCGGGTAGTGTGCCATCAGGGTCGGCAGGTTAAGGCGCCAGCCGTAGTGGCCAGGCCCCGTCTTGACCAGGTTTTTCAGGAGAAATTGGCGCACCGGCAGTTCCGGCACAAAAGACGCCAGGATCGGGTCGGCCTGGTCACGCGACGAAATCTGGTTCAGATCCAGATGGCGCAGGCCAGCCAGGATCTGGTCATGGTGCGGTGGGTAATCCACCGGCGCGATATCCAGCACCACCAGGCGCTCGACCCGGTCCGGGTGTGACAAGGCGAGCTGCATGGCCACCTTGCCGCCCATGGAATGCCCCACCACCCGCACCCGGTCGAGGCCCGCCTGGTCAAGATAGGCGGCGACATCCGCCGCCATCAGCTCGTAGTTGTGAGCCTCGGTGTGGGGCGAGCGGCCGTGGTTGCGCAGGTCCAGCCCATGGATCTGATACTGGTCCGCCAGCAGGCGGCTGATGCTGCCCAGATTTTCCAGCGACCCGAACAGCCCATGCAGCATCAGCAATGGCTCGCCCTCGCCACTGATCCGATGGTGCAAGGTAACGGTCGTCATAGATTGATCGCCATACTCAGAAGCGGCCTGGCCTGGTACCGCTCTGCCCGGTACCCGCACCTTGATTCGACGCACTGCCTTGAGCCGACGCACCGCTTTGAAGCGAATAGTGCTGGCACCAGATGGCCAGTTCACCCAACGCCGTGGAATGCAGCAAATACGTCACCTGGTGGGCCGCGGCCAATTGCTGGACTTCCGTCATCAGCGTCGCCAGATCGCATTGGTTGGGATTACGGCTGGAATGGGCGGAGACATAACCCCACATGTGGTAAACCGCATTGCGCAAGCCGCCCAGGGTCGGCGCCACATGGGTGCTGGCCACCAGTTCCAGACTCAGTTCATCCCGCGAGATGCCGCGCGCGGCGACCAGTTGGCCAATCTGACGGTACGCCTCGTGGTTGCGCGCCAGGACCGAGTATTTGTATTGCGCCCAGAGTTCATGCTCGCTCTGGGGCGCCGAAATCCGACCGCGCTGACCGCGGCCGTTGAGTTCGCGAATTTCCGCGAGCTGGGCGCTGGGCGAGTCGCTATAGCTAACCGGCCACAAAACCGCCTCTTCCGGCATCGGCAGCGCATTAACCACCGGCAACTGGCGTAGCGCCATTTCCGCCAGAATCTGGTTGCAACGAATCACCAGCGCGTCACGATGGCCTCGCCAACGCGCCGGCATTGTCGCTCCCGGCGCCGCCTGACCGATCCCCAGCAGCCCATTCAGTAACTTCAGCGCGTCGTTCAACTGCAGGGAACTGAGATAGCCGGCATCGATGTCCCACAAGTCTGTGCTCAAGTTAATACTCCCCATCACCGAAAATTGCGCTTACACGTGCTATGCCGTGGCCGCATTCACAACATCAACAAAAACAAAAACAAAAACGACAACCCTTACGCCACTGATGCCGAATCGGATGCCGAACCAGATGCTAGAGCCGAACTCGGGAATCGGCACAGCTGACGGTCATGGACCCGGCCCAGCAGCGCCAGGGCAAGCATGGCGCCCACCAGTGCCACAGCCATGTCCGACTGGGTATCCCAGACGTATCCCTGGGTTCCCAGAAAGGACTCCGCCGCCTCGTCCGACAGCAGGGCCACCCACCATTCGATCAGCTCATAGAATGCACTAATGGCCAAGCACACCGAAATCACCAGAAACGCCAGCCAGCCACGGCCGCGCACCACCTGCAAGCGAACCAGCACCTCCCGGGCCACCAGCGCCGGGACAAAGCCCTGCACGAAATGTCCGAGCTTGTCATAGTTGTTGCGGGTGCCATCCATCAGGTCGCGCAGACGGTCGAACAGCGGAACGTCCGCATAGGTATAGTGCCCGCCTACCATCAGAATCACCGCGTGCACCAGAATCAGCCAATAAACCAATGGCGTCAGGGGAAATCGCCGCCAACTCGCAGCCAGCACCGCCAGCGCGATAAGTGCTGGCGACACCTCCAGCAACCAGGTTGCCCGATCCTTGGGTGCAATCGCCGACCAAAGCAGCACACCGGCGAAAACCAGTAGCCAAAGCACAAGGGCTCCCGTGGAAGGGTGGCGCGGTGTTAACTGCATACGTCTGCTCTTCCGTTGCACGTTTATTCGTTGCACATTTATTCTATTCGTTGCAAAAGACGGCGTTCTATACACTAAGGCCACGAATATTCACTACCGGCGTGGCTCTAGCAGTAATCAGCGTGCCGCCTGACAACGTGGCCTGCAATGCGTCAGATCACAGAACCTGGCGCAACCCTTCACAAGAAGGCGACAAAAGCTCATATTGCTACTATAAAGTTTCTGGTGCCGAAACAAATACCGGCGTGTCATAACTTGAAAAAATAAATGAATCCGTCCATCGAGGTAGCCATGGCTCACAACCATTCCGCAAGTCCGGATGACCGCCGTATTGCACGACGTTATCCGGCCGTCGAACTCAAAGCATCCTTGCGGGTGAAAAATGGGCTATTCAACGAGAACTGGGTTCCGATTGGGGCGGTGGACTATAACCGGCGTGGACTGGCCATCGAAACCGAGGTGCCCTTGCAGGCGGAAGAAAGCATTCTGCTGGCACTGGAACTGGTGATGGACATGGGCTCCATCCAGATCGAAAAACTGGCCGCCGTGATTCGCTACTGCCAACCCCGTGGCAATCGGTACCGCTATGGTATCGAATTCGACTTCGAAGGTCCGCGCTTTATGCGCGCGCCGGAAATGGAGGCGCAACTGGTTCGCATTGAAGGCCTGCTAGAGCGTAACCGCCAGATTACGAGCCGGATCCGCTCCCAGGAATTCCCCGACGCCCCCTAATCCCAGTAACGCCACGGCGGCTGATCAGGCGGCCATGACAGCCCCCCGCTGATCGACTTATAGTAATGGCTTTCAGGACAGTTCTTGCCGGCATGCTCTCGTCGGCAAGAGCCCGCACCGGGACAGCCGATCATGCCAGATATCCATTACCGTACCTGCAGCCTGTGCGAGGCCATGTGTGGCCTGGCCATTGAGGTCGAAGGACCCGACATTCTCGCCATCAAGGGTGACCGGGACGATCCCTTCAGCCGTGGCCACCTCTGCCCCAAAGCGATCGCGCTGAAAGACATCCACCAGGATCCGGATCGCTTGCGCCAGCCCCTCAAGCGCACCCCGGACGGTTGGCGGTCCATCAGCTGGCAGCAGGCCTTCGACGAAACCGCCGAGCGCCTGCAGGCGGTCAAGGCCAGCCATGGCCGTGATGCGATTGGGGTCTATCTGGGGAATCCCAACGTCCACAATCATGGCACGATGCTCAGCATGCTGCCGTTCCTGCGGGCGCTTGGGAGCCGCAAGCGTTTCTCCGCCACCTCGCTGGACCAGTTGCCACACATGCTGGCGCAACTGCAGATGTTCGGCCATCAACTCCTGTTTCCGGTGCCCGATCTTGACCGCACCGAGCTGCTGATCTGTGTCGGCGCCAATCCCCTGGCCTCCAACGGCAGCCTGATGACCGCACCCGATGTCGGCAAGCGCCTCAAGGCCATCGCCGAGCGGGGCGGCCGCCTGATCACGATCGATCCACGCCGTACTGAAACTGCCCAGGTGGCGCAGGAACATCTGTTCATCCGTCCCGGCACCGATGCCTATCTGTTTCTCGGGATGTTGCACTGCCTGTTTACGGAAAAGCGCATTCATCTGGGTGCCGCCACCGATCTGGCCGAAGGTCTCGAGGTACTGGCCCAGGTTTGCCAGGACTGGAGCGCGGAACGGGTGGCACCCATCACCGGCATCGATGCCGACCGCATCCGCAGCCTGGCGCGGGAGCTGGCGCAAACGCCGAAGGCCGCCCTGTACACCCGGATGGGCGTCTCCACCCAGCAGTTCGGCAGCGTCGCCACCTGGCTGGCCTATTGCCTCAATATCGTGACCGGCCACCTCGATCAGCCGGGGGGCATGATGTTTACCAGTCCGGCGGTGGATGGCATCGGTTTTGGTACTCTGGCGGGACAAACGGGCCATTTTGGCAAGTTCCGCTCGCGGGTGCGGGGTCTGCCGGAATTCGGCGGCGAATTGCCCACCGCCGCGCTGGCCGAGGAAATCCTGACACCGGGGGAGGGCCAGATCCGCGCGCTGGTGACATCCGCCGGCAATCCGGTGCTCTCCAGCCCCAATGGTCGGCAACTGGAACAGGCACTGGAATCGCTGGACTTCATGGTGTGCATCGATTTCTACCTCAATGAAACCACCCGCCATGCCCACATCATCCTGCCGCCCACCGGCCCCCTGGAGCACTCCCACTACGATCTGGTATTCCATCTGCTGGCCATCCGCAACACGGCCAAATATTCTCCGGCCCTGTTTGAGCCGGCGCCGGATAGCCGCCACGACTGGCAAATCTTCAACGAGCTCACCCGCCGTCTCAGTGGCCGGGATCTACCCTCCCGTCTCGTGGCACAAGCCAGCTACCGGGTCATGAACCGGTTTGGCGCGGACGGTCTGATCGACCTGCTCCTGCGCCTGGGACCGTACGGAACGCGTCTGTCGCCACTGCCGGCACTGCAAGACCAGGCGGTGAAACTGGCCGGCCGCGTCTTACCCGCGCGCCACCCCCTACGCCGCCTACTGGAGCTCGGGCCCTATGGCGAACAGGCCGAGCCCCGCGGGCTGAGCCTGGAGGTGTTACGCCACGCACCCCATGGCATCGACCTGGGTCCTTTACGCCCCCGCCTGCCAAGTCGTCTTTTTACCCGCAACGGTAAAATCCACCTCGCCCCCGTCGTTTATCTGGGCCAGTTGGATCGGCTCACCGCCTGGGCCGAGGGCTTTCAGGAGGATAGCCTACTGTTGATCGGACGCCGCCATCTACGCTCCAACAATTCCTGGATGCACAACAGCCACCGCCTGGTGAAGGGTCCTAATCGCTGTACCCTGATGATCCATCCGCAGGACGCAGCCCGCTTGGGCCTGATGGACGGCAGTTTGGCGCAGGTTCAGTCACGAGTGGGCCAGATTGAAATCGAAGTGGAATTCAGCGACGACCTCATGCCCGGCGTGGTCAGCATTCCCCATGGCTGGGGCCACCATCGCCCCGGTACCCAACTGGGCGTGGCGCAGCAGCATGCGGGTGTGAGCCTCAACGATATTACGGATGATCAGTTCCTGGACCGGTTGAGCGGCAATGCGGCGTTTAATGGGGTAGCGGTGGAGGTGAGCGCCGTGGCGGCGGGGCAAACGGAGCCTGCGGTGCAGAATGCAGCCACAAGTGGCTGAGTCCATTGCAAGTTGGTGCTTTTTTACTCCCTCTCCCTTGACGGGAGAGGGTTGGGGAGAGGGTGAAAGCATGCATACTCCGTGTTTAAGCGGCTGCGCCGCTGCCCCCTCTCCCTAGCCCTCTCCCGCGAGGGGGAGAGGGGATGACTTCTAACATAGCGCCCAAGATAGGTGCATAGATTGGCCTACCATGGGGAGGCGTTAATCAGTCGATGCCCAGAAGCTTGTGGAGCTGCAACGTCAGCTTCCACTTCGGATGCGCCAGACAATATTCCACCGCCGCCCGGGTGTTGGCCTGCTTGACCGGGTCAACGCCTGCCACCGGCGGCTGTGGGCTTGCCATGGGTGACAAAAAATAATGGCCGGCTTCAATGTGAGCGAAGCGTTCCGGCAATGCCAACGGCTGCGGATACACCAGCTTGAGCTCGTCACAACGGCTGATCACCACCGGCGCATCCGCCTTGGGACTGACACACAGCCAGTCGATGCCAACAGGTGCGGGCAAGGTACCGTTGGTCTCCACCGCCACCTCGAAGCCTTTTTCATGCAGGGCCTCGATCAACGGCGTGTCCAACTGCAATAAAGGCTCACCGCCGGTACAGACCACGAATGGCCGGCCCTGGGACAGATCCGGCCAGAGTTCGGCGATACGCCGGGCCAGGCTTTCGGCGTCGGCGAAGCGCCCGCCGTTCTGGCCGTCGGTGCCCACGAAATCCGTATCGCAGAAATTGCACACTGCCGTGGCCCGATCCTTTTCCCGGCCCGTCCAGAGGTTGCATTTGCTGAAGCGGCAGAACACCGCCGAACGCCCCGCCTGAGCTCCCTCGCCCTGAAGGGTGTAGAACATTTCTTTCACACGGTACATAGAGTGCCTCGTGGGCGGCGCCGGTCAGATGGCTTCGTAATCCAGTGGATCCACCGCGTTATTGCGGGCGAATGCCTCCAGCCGCTCAATGCAGGAGCCACATTTACCACAGGCCTTTTCGCGACCGTTGTAGCAGGTCCAGGTCTTGCCATAATCCAGCCCCATGGCCAGGCCATCCCGCAGGATCTCGATCTTGTCGGAATAGAGATACGGCGCCACTACGGCGACCGCTTCGTAATTGGCAACCTGGGCCACCTCGTTCATTTTCTGGACAAACAAGGGCCGGCAATCGGGATAAATGGCGTGATCCCCACCATGGGCGCCGTAATACACCGCCTCCGCATGCAGCGACACCGCGTAGCCGATGGCCAACGACAGCATGGTCATGTTGCGGTTCGGCACCACCGTCGACTTCATGTTCTCCGCCTCGTAGTGCCCTTCCGGCACCTCGATGTCGTCGGTCAAAGACGAGCCCTGTAACAATTGATTGATGGCGGTGATATCCACGATCTTATGGGAAACGCCCAACTCCTCGCACACCCGCTGGGCATAGTGGAGTTCCTTGGAGTGGCGCTGGCCGTAATTGAACGACAGC
>CAYXVO010000146.1:0-7192 GCA_964467875.1 uncultured Pseudomonadales bacterium
CATCATGTACATCGACGAAGTTGTCTTGGCCGGCCTGATCATCGTTATCCTGACCATCATGTTCTTTGGCGGATTTATCTGGGCCATTCGGAAGGATATTCAGAAACACGGAAGCGGGCAGGTAAAAACCGATGGAAAGGTATCCCGTTCACCAGCCACCTAACAAAGCAGACGACACATAAGAAGCATAAAAAAGCCAATCCCTGGCTGGGGAGAATCATTACAGCCGGCACCGCCCCTATCCGGGCGGCTGCCCAGGTTTCTTGCCGCTATTCCAAATTTCTTACAGCTATTCCAGATTTCTTACAGCTATTCCAGATTTCTTACAGCTATTCCAGGTTTCTTGCAGCTATTAATGAATGGAACCTACAGCCTCCCGCTTATAGCGCACCCACTCACTGCCGACTCGCTTGTAGTAGAACGCAACCAACGCACGATTGAGTGGCATCTTGACGCAAATCACATCATCAGCGAGAGAAGAAACGGACATGGCTTGTACTCCTGGAGGTCGAACATAAATGCTGTGTTTATATACACTGTATGTTAGTACAGCATTCTCACCTATACAAGAGTTTCTCTCCGCTCATTTCACTGTTCCTTGCAGGAACAGACCTTAGGTAATTCATCGGATGGACATTACAGCTTGTCGCCGTGTATGTTGGCGACGGCGTGCGCATGCCCGTGGCATTCCTGTTAACGACATTCCCCATCGCGGCATTTCCTCGGCTGACATTCCTTCGAGAAGTTGGCCAGCACTGGTTTGGGGGCTAGGATAAAGGCAGCACACATCTTCATTAGTAAGGTTCAGGTATTAAATTGGTCGTCATGAGAACAAAGATTTCATTGGCTTTATTGAGTTGCGCGGGAGCGTTGTTCGGCGCGTCGGCACAAGCATTGGAGTTGCCATTAACGGAAGGCTACGACGTGGTCGGACAGGTTCAGGTCGTGGATGCCCGCTACGAGGACACCTTTGCCGATCTGGGCGAGCGCCACGGCCTGGGCTTTACCGAAATGCTACTGGCTAACCCGAAGGTTGATCCGTGGCTACCCGGCGAAGGCGTTCCGGTCGTGCTACCGCAGCAATTCCTGCTACCTTCCGGTCCGCGCCAAGGCATTGTCATCAATCTTGCCGAATACCGTCTTTATTATTATTCCGGCAAGAGCACGGTTGTGTCCTATGCCATCGGCATCGGCACAGACGAGTCTCCCACCCCCCTGACCGAAACCCGGGTACGCGCCAAGATTTCCAATCCGTCGTGGTATCCGCCAGAGTCCATCCGCAAGGAACATGCGGCCGAAGGCGATATTCTGCCCGCGGTCGTCCCGCCGGGTCCGGAAAATCCCCTCGGCCCATTCAAGTTCCAGTTGGATCTTCCCAGCTATCTGATTCACGGCAGTAACAAGCGTTTCGGCATCGGTACACAGGTGAGCCATGGCTGTATCCGGATGTATAACAGCGACGTATTGGCTCTGGCCCAGATGGTCCCCGTGGGTGCCCCGGTTCGATTTGTGAACGAACCAATCAAGCTGGGGATGAACGGCGGCGATCTGGTGATCGAAATTCACACGTTCGAAGTGCCGGAGAATGAGAACGACATTCGACAACTGCGCGTTGACGCCGTTAAGGCATTGGCCGCCTACGAGCGGGAACAGGGACCGATGCTGATCGATGCGAAGAAACTGGAGGGAGCGTTACAGCGGGTATCCGGCTTGCCGGAAGTCATTGGACAGCGGGCCCGAATGTCAGCATCCGGGCCGCTCATAAGACAGCCGTAATTACTTGCGGCTAGACTTCTGCAGCATGCGAGCAGCGCGCTCGTTTGCAGCATCAGCAGACTGCTGTGCAGCCTGAGCGGCAGCCAGAGCCTCTTCGGCTTTGCGATACGCTTCGTTAGCACGGCTTTCAGCGGAAGTCGCCTTGGACACGGCTTGCTCAGCCGTGGACACTGCGGAATCAGCCTTTTGAGTAATGCTATCTTGTTGTTCCTTGGTCGTGCTGGCACAACCGGTAGCCAGAACGGCAGACAACAAAACGGAAGTAAGAGCAACTTTACGAATCATGCGATTATCCCTAGATCGATTTAGCCTGTAAGGACCCCGATGCCGAATTCCGGGGCGTTCGCACACCGGGACATCTGGAGTTCGCGGCTAGTCTAAGGTAAATCTGTGACAAACTGTAGGGAACCAAATCAAAAACTTCGGAATCTCCTTATACGTTTATCCCCGCACTGACATCAAACAACGCCGCGTCTGCACGCCTTCACTGCCGCTGTATTTAACTATGGCAGAATCAGGATGGGCGTCCCGTCCGCCACCGATTTCCAGATCTCATCCATGGCACGATTACTGACCGCAATACAGCCCTCAGTCCAGTCCCAGCCCAGAAACAGCTTATCCTCCAGATCGCTTAGATTGGGCAGGCCGTGGATCATCACCATGCCTCCCGGCGACTTGCCCACTTCACCGGCTCGCACCAGATCCTCGGTGCTGGGATAGGAGATGTGAATCGACTTGTAGAACTTGCTTTGGGCGTTGCGCCAGTCCAACACATACAGACCTTCCGGGGTGCGCAGATCCCCCTCATGCACCTTGTGGCCCACAGGACGCAGCCCCAGGGAAATGGGGAACGTCTTAAAGGGGGCGCCACTCTTCATCAGAAAGATCTTGCGCTCGGACTTCTTGACCAGAACGTAATCGGCAACAGGTAATATATTCCCCCAGGCCAGAACCGGAAGCAGCAATAAAAGGGTAACCAATTTCTTCATGACATTGTTTCGTTATAGGCGGGTTACAACTGAAATATGGTGACCGCGAATGCCAGCACCAAGCCCCTTATATTTAGCACAGCCTGGGAGAGTCGGCTGTGAAATCCCACAATCTGGGCGAGCAGTCGCACGCCGAGGATTCCGAGCATTCATTTTTTTGGCCGTTATCCCGACCGTGGCTTGGTATGTCGCGTTGCTTGCGCGGTTAGCGGGTCGTCAGGCCAATGATGCTTGGGATAACGTCCGCGTAAATCCTTGCGCACGTCCACGTAGGCATGCCGCCAGAAGCTGGCAAGATCCCGGGTGACCTGCACCGGACGCCGCGAGGGGGATAACAAATGCAGCATCAAGGGCACCTTGCCTTCGGCAATGGCCGGGGTTTCCGTCAGCCCGAACAGTTCCTGCAAGCGAACCGCCAGGATCGGCGGATCACCCGATTCGTAGTCGAGCCCGATTTTGGATCCGCTGGGCACCTCAATCCACTCAGGTGCCTTGCGTTGTAATTGACGCTGCTGCTCGTAACTTAGCAGTGAGTCCAGCGCTTGGCGCAAGGGAAAATCCTTGAACTGCGCCAGGCGCCGATATCCTGGCGCAAATGGCAGCAACCACTGATCAGAAGCTGTGGACAGTGCCGCATCCGACACGTCTGGCCAGGACTCGCCCTCCAGTCGGCGCAGAAAGGCAACCCGCGCCTGCCAGAGCCGTGTTTCCCGGGTCCAGGGTAAATCCGCCAACTCTCGCTTGCACAGCGCCGCTCTCAACGCCTCGGCCACCGCCATCGGATCTGGAGACGACAGTGGTCTCTCATGCAGTACCAGGCGCTCATAGCGGGTCTGCCGCTGGGCACGGACCACTTCGGCATCCGCGTCCCAATAAACGACATTTTCCTCTACCAGATACTCCGCCAGATAGGTCTCGATCGCTGCAAGGCTGAGAGCGCCCGCCAGAAACACGCGTGCCTCCCTGCCCTCATTGTCGAGCGTGGCTGCAACCAGATAGGGTACATCGCGCAGAGAATCATCATCCCGAAGCGACGCGCCCCGGCCATTAGCCAGCAGAAAACGCGCCCCGCTGCCGCTGCGGCGTTTTGCCACCCGGTCGGGATAGGCCAATGCCAATAAAACGCCGGCGGAGTCAGATGTTTCCGGGCGCGCCGAATGGGTTCCGAGCCGATGCAATATCTGGCGCGCGGTCTGCCGGACCCGTTGCACCCGCGAGCGCTCCCCGCCCTGAGCCTGAAGCTCGCCGCGCAGCAACATCAAACGCGCCTGCAAATCCGACTGTCGCGCAGATGACATAATATCCGCTTCCGACAACAGCGCGGCCACATCCGAGGCCAGCCTGGCCCAGCCCAACGCGGCCCCATGGATCACCATATGGGCCAGGCGGGGGTGCAGTCCAAGCCGGCCGACCTGGCGACCATGCTCGGTGATGCGTCCGATTTCATCCAGAACCCGCAAGCGTTGCAGAAGTTCCCGCGCCTGATCCCAGGCAGCCTTCGGCGGCGGATCCAGCCAGGCAAGCTGACCGGGGTCCCGAACACCCCATTGAGCCAGTTCCAGCACCAAATCGGACAGATCCGCGCTGAGTATTTCCGGCGCCAGAAACGGCGCCAACCGCTCATGTTCCGCCTCGCTCCAGAGGCGATAACAGACGCCAGCCTCGATCCGGCCCGCACGTCCACGCCGCTGTTCCGCTGCCGCCTGAGACACCCGCACGGTCTGCAGTCGTGACAGGCCACTGACCGGATCAAACATCGGCACCCGTTGCAGACCCGCATCCACCACAAGGCGGATGCCCTCGATTGTGAGGCTGGTTTCGGCAATGGACGTGGCCAGAACCACTTTGCGCCGTCCTGCCGGCGCCGGCTGAATTGCGAGATCCTGCGCCTCGCAGCTAAGATCACCGTAAAGTGGCGCAACCCGAACCTCACTACCGAGCTGCCCCTGCAGGGCCGACTCCAACCGGCGAATTTCACCCGCACCCGGCAAAAACACCAGAACGGAACCACTCTCCTCACGCATCAATTGCGGTATCAGCGCGGCCAGGTGACCCTCCCACTGGCCCTGGCGGGGCGGCACGTAATGAATCGCCACCGGATAGCTGCGACCGGCACTGGTAAGCACAGGCGCATTGTTCATTAAACGGGCCACGGGCTCGGCATCAAGGGTTGCTGACATCACGACCAGACGCAGATCCTCCCGCAGCGCCTGGACCGTTTCCAGGGTCAGTGCCAGGCCAAGATCAGCCTGCAGACTGCGTTCGTGAAATTCATCGAACAGGACGGCGCCATAGGCCTCCAGGGCGGGATCATCCTGCAAAATGCGAGTCAGAATGCCTTCGGTGACGACCTCGATGCGGGTGGAGGGTCCAATCTTGCTATCCAGCCGGGTCCGGTAGCCAACCTGCTGTCCAACCTCCTCGCCCAGCAGTGACGCCATAAAGCGCGCAGCGGCCCGCGCCGCCAGACGGCGGGGTTCAAGCATGATAATTCGACGATCCGCCAGCCAGGGCTCGGTCAGCAGCGCCAGCGGGACACGGGTGGTCTTGCCGGCACCGGGTGGCGCCTGCAAAACAACGGCAGGATGCTTCCGGAGCGCCTGCAATAGATCGGGAAGAATAAGATCAATGGGTAACGACATGGGGCGAATTCTAGAACAGCCCGGGGATGCCGTCACTCGCTGAAGTGAGGGCGCGTCAGCCCATCCATCCCCTCTACCGCTTCAGGAAGGCTGACGTAAGTGGGACTTAGGCCGCCCGCATCTGCGGGGAACGGCGTGCGCCCTTGGCCCCGAGCAGTCCACCGCCAATGGCCACCAATAGCGACAGTGCCACCGCGATAAATAGACTCCAGGTCGCCGTGGTCGCGACGTCGACACTCTGGTCGACCTTCTGCACCGCTTCGGGCGAAGCCTGTTCCAAAGAGCCGCTGGCAATAAACAGGCTATCTACGACCGTGGACGCACTTTCCCGCTCAACGCCCATGGTTTGCACCAGAAAATTGATGGCCCCGGGACGGTCGCCCGCTTCAATCTGATTCTGCAGCTGATTCAGATTCTCCGTGGTGATGGCCTGGGTGTTGATATTGGTGGTTTCACCCAACATGGACTGCAGTCGGTTCTGCAGCTGGCCGATTTCCTCTTGGGTACCCAGACGCGGAAATGCACTGGTGACCGTGCTGAACGCGCTGCCAAAGATCGCTCCCATGGCGGACGCGGACAGCACCGCATACAACAGCGTCGTCGCGCCCCAGGCCACAACACCATGCAGCATGCCATCGGACTTACGCCGCAGCCCCGACATGCGCGCCGCGACGTAACCACCCACAAAGGCGGCCACCAGCAAACTGGCCCCGTTCCAGACAGCCGACCAGGTCGGTGCATTCTCTAGGCCACCCGCACCTCCCGAGCTGAACTCGACGGCGGTCAATCCCGCCGCCACCCCCAGCAACATCAGCACCATATGGGCGGCCAGCCCCACGACCAGGCCACCAATAATGGCGCTCCAGGCGATTGCTGGGAACCGGTTACTGCGGCCGTTCATTGGAACTGTCATCGGGGCGCTGGCAACAACTGGCTGGGCAACACGCTCTTTGACAGGTTCGTTATGCACGATAGGATCCATAGTCTTCTCCTCTGCTCATCGGCCATCGGTCTATTTCGTGATCTGGAACGGTCTCCCTATCACATGCCTGGTGAACACCACCTGCTGTCTGCTATCCGCTCTCAAACCGTCAGACTGAACTGACAGGAAGCGTCATGCCTGACGTGAGGACAACTGGCGCAACACGTAATGCAGAATCCCACCATTTCTGAAGTAAGCCATTTCATTGGCGGTATCGATGCGGCACAACACCTTGAACTGCGTCTCCCTGCCATCGTCTCGCGTCGCCTTCACCTGGAGCTCCTGACCGGGTGTGAGCGCATCGCTGAGTCCCTCAATGGCGATCACCTCCGTGCCATCCAACTGCAGCGACTGCACCGACTCGCCTTCGGCGAACTGCAAGGGCAACACGCCCATCCCCACCAAATTGGAGCGGTGGATCCGCTCGAAGCTTTCGGCGATCACGGCCCGGATGCCCAGCAAGCGCGTCCCCTTTGCCGCCCAATCGCGGCTGGAACCTGTGCCATATTCCTTGCCCGCCAGGACCACCAGCGGCGTGCCATCCTGCTGATAGCCCATGGCCGCATCGTAGATCGGCATCTGCTCACCAGATGAGCCCTGCCCTTTAGCCGATATATAGCGGGTGATTCCCCCTTCCACGCCCGGCACCATGTGGTTGCGAATCCGGATGTTGGCGAATGTGCCGCGCATCATGACTTCGTGATTGCCACGCCGTGACCCATAGGAGTTGAACGCAGGCGGTGTCACCCCACGCGCTTGCAGATATTCCCCGGCCGGAGACTGAACCTTGATGCTGCCGGCGG
>CAYXVO010000147.1:0-7151 GCA_964467875.1 uncultured Pseudomonadales bacterium
GTTGTTAAACGTGACCAGCACTAACAATTAAAGCAGTAAACGGGACGATGGCGAGGTCATTTCAATCATGCCTTCGCCACCCGTCCGTATCGATGTTATGGCTGGTAGACGAAACCAGGCGTACATTTGATCGCCTCTTCGTCCAGCACACAGCCGAGTGAGCTCGATATAGCGATGGATGCCGGATTGATAATGCTGTCCATCATGCCATTCAGGGCCGTTGTAACATCACCGAGGCCCCAGCATTGCGTGCCAGTCAAGTCCACCGCGCAACTGGTATCCATGCCGGCAAAAATTCTGGAAGGGCTTTGCAATGCAGGGGGTTCACTCTGCACACCGCGCCCCCAGCAGTGAACCCCGGTATCACCAAGCCCGCAGGTATGGTTCGCGCCGGCCGCAAGGGCTCGGGGATTTTCCAGTTCGACGGGAACAACCACCTCCTCTGTGCTTTCCATGCCGCCGACACACCAGGCTACATTATCTTGGCTACCATCGCCGTCAAGACCGCAAACATGATAGTGACCGCCAACCAGAGCAATGGGGTTCTGGCGGAAGTAGGTTTCAGCGGGAGTCTGACCATCGAACTCTCCCCAGCACTGCGCGCCATCAGTGGTCAAGGCGCAACTGTAGCTATCGCCCCCCGCAAGCGCGGCCACACCGGTAAGGTTGGACGGCACCGCCAACGGCAGCGTATTGAACTGATTACCCCAGCAGCTTACCTGCCCGGATGCCTGGTCCAGCGCACAACTATGACTACGCCCTGCCGTCAGCAAGTCTGGTCCCAGGAAAGATGGTGTCTCCGCCTCCAGGCCCCAGCAGGCCACGCCGTTTCCGCCCTGCATACAAAAGTGGTTTTCGCCGGCCACCAGGCTGGTGAGATTGGACACAGTTGGTACCGTGGCCTCACCGAAGTGATTAGCTCCTGAACATTGAAGGACATCGCCACTTACGCCACACACACCGGGCTGCTCCTCGGTTTGAAACGCAGCTGCGCGAATGGCAAGCAAACGAGGATCCTCTAACTGCAGAGGGCGTTCAATGTCCTCTCCAAACCCGACTTGCCAGCACAATATCTCGTCGCCACTGGCTACATCGTCGAGAACGCAGATCTTGTCGCCACCCGCGGCCAATGCTAGGGGGTTGCTCAAAGTATTGAACTGCGGCGGCAGGATAGCGCCATTAGAAGAGTCATCGAACGGCTCCCCCCAGCAAACAAGCTGCGATGATGCGGAAGGCCCTTGTAGCGCACAGCTGAAGCCAGCCCCAGAGGCAAGGGCCAGGGGTTCGATCAGCGTCGGTACCGGAACCAGAGGTCCATTAAAGTAGCCGCCCCAGCAGGTCGTGCCATTCGCATCGAGGGTACAGGTGTGGTCATAGCCGGCGCTGATGGCGCGGGGCTCAACGATTGAGCCCGGCACGCTGGACGCCTCCGCAGCCCCCCAGCAAGCCACACCGCCACCGTGAATGGCACAGCTGTGACTGCGACCGGCACTAACCGCAACCGGATTAGTCAGAACCGGAGCGGTCGCCTGTGCCTCGCGGTTATCCCCCCAGCACCGGACCTGATCCACACCACTGACCTGATCAATCACACAGGTATGTCGAGCACCCGCATCGAGCGCGATTGGGTGGTTTAGCGGAGGCACTTCCGTCATGCCCGCAGCAACATCCTCAGTCACAAACTGGTCCAGGTCCGCGTCAAAGGATTCCTCGACAAAGTTGTTCATGCCCCAGCAGGTTACGGCATTCTGACTCGTGTTCACGTTAGCCTGCAGGGCGCACGTGTGATTGACGCCGGCTGCGATCTGAACAATCCCTTGCAAAGGAGGGTCCGATGGGGAAAAGCAAAAAACATTCAGTCCCCAGGACTCCTCAACCAAGCCGGCCATCACCGGCTCTTCATTGCCAAACATGCACTGTAGGTGCCCTGGCTGCTTGGTAATGGTGGCCGTGTAGTTTGTTCCCAACGTAAGCGGCGTAGAAAAAACATAGCTGCCATCAGCAGCGCTAACGACCTGCTCCTCACCATTAAGGCTGATCACCAGATCCTGCGCGCGCAGGGAGGAATAACCGTTGGCCGCAGCAATGAGATTGGCCTGCTTCTTCAACTCGGAGTAGCTCTCCACCTGCCCCTGCGCGGTAATGGTCACCGAAGACGCGGGATCATCGTTGAGAATAACCAGTGCGCCTTCGCTCGCGGCGATCTCGCCCTGGCTCACGGCCACAAGCTTCAGCAAAAAATGCTCATTGTTCTCATGGGTCGTGTCCGGCAGCAGCGTCACCGGCACCGCGACCTCGGTCTGGCCGGCGCTGATCGTCCCCTCGCCCTCGGCCGCCACGTAGTCTTCACCGGCGATGGCCGTGCCATCGTGGGTGCTATAGCGAAAAGTGACCGGCTCGCTGCTGGCGCGATTCAGACGCACCCGGAAATTAAAGCTCTCGGCCGCCTCCGACACCGTGCCACCGACCACCCGGATAAAGCCGGGCAACGGATCCACGGTCAGCGCCAGGCTGTCGGAATTCACCCTCCCCAGATTGTCCTCGGCGGAGAAGCGGAAGCGCACCTGCGTCGGCACCTGCACGTCCGGCGCCAGAATCTGGGTTGCCTCCTGATTAGGTGTTAGCAACTGCACATTGGGCCCGTCAATCTGGGTCCAGCTTACCTTGGCAATGGTGGCGCCCGCGGCAGCCGTGGCGCTGCCCTGCAACATAATCATCACATTCGGGTCGGCGACCTGGTCGCCGCCCGCGTTGACCGTTGGCAGCCTAAGCTGGACCGGGTCCATCGGCGACTGCCCAGGTGCACTCACATCGCCCGGCACCGGGGACGGATAAGGATTGGCGCCGCTTTCGCTGGAATCCTGGGTACAACCCGCCAGGGCCCCCATCATCACGAAGGCACCCAGCGCGACGGCTTGGCGAAGTTTCAGGACCACGGGGGATACCTCTTCTGGTGCGGACGGCAGTTTCAAACCAATTTGCGTCGTCATGAGCCCGACTCCTCTTCCCTGGGACAAGTTACATTTCATAGCGCAAGCCAAGGGTGATCTGGCTGGCATCGAGGTTGGAGTAGCCGAGCATGTGGCGGTATTGGAAATAGGTGGAGAAGCCGTGCGGCAGGACTGCGACCGCCCCGACATTCAGCATGTAATAGAGGGAATCCTCGCCATCACTGTCGATGCGAAACCGGTTGGACGGATCTGGGTCGAAGGCAAAACGGCCATAAACAGCGTCGCGGGAAGACGAGGCATCGCTCAGGGCGGACAGACGCGCCTGCGGCAGCAGCACGCCCCAGGACTGGCTCCAGGCATAACTGATTTCCGCGCCTGCCTCCAGGGTCAGCTGGCTGAGACTCTGTTCACTGATTTGGATTTCCCAGCCAGAAGCGTTGGTTTCGCCATAGCCATCAATCTCGGTCATCAGGTAGTCGAAGCGGGCAAAGGGCCGCAAGTTGTATCCGGCCCAGTTGTAATCCCACTGCACCTGACTGCTCAGGTTCCACTGGTTGCCAGCGGTCTCGCCCCTGGCCGTGGTGTCCACGTCGAATCCGGCCGCACTGTAGAGAATGCGGCGGCGGGTATCGTAGTTGTTGGCGCTGTAGCCCAATTGCAGATCCAGGCTCAGGGCACCTTCATACCAGACGGCGTAGGAGATCAGCGAATAAATGTCGGTGTCGGTGCCGCCGCCCTGGGACGAGAACTCCAGATCACTATGGGTCCAGCCACTAGCCACGCCGACGAAGAAATTATCCTGCACCCGGTAGTCGGCGCCGATGGTCAGCCCGCGAATGCTGGACTCGTAACCGGCTTCAAGCCGAGTCTGCTTGCGATCATTGTCGCCGTGCAGGGCCGAGGCGAAGAAGTTCAGGCGGGTGTACGGCGATTCACCATCACCAGCGGCCCCGCCCTGCTCGGATGCGGAACTCAGCGCATAGCCATTGAAGCTTGATTGGGTACGCCCGCTGGCCAGTTGTGCCTGACGTTGACCTACCGCATCGATCTGCGCGCGGAAGAATTCGCTGGCCTGACGGATCTGTGCGGAGACCTCCTCGTGGGCGACCTGGCGCAGGGCGTTGTCCACGGCATTCGGATCGGTGCGGGACAACTCGTTCAGGGCCTGACAGCGCGCCAGCAATGCCGCGCCACCGGCGCCCAGTTCCGCATCGCTGAGGTTCTGTAAGCGTGCACAGAGGTTGTCCACCACCGCGCCGAGAGACTTGTCGTTGTCGCCGATTCCCAATTGCTCGAGACTCACCGCACTGACCGCCACATGCACCGTGCCGGTCGCTGCGTCACCCGCAGCACTGATGAAGTAGCTGAACTGGTCCGTGCCACTGAAGCCAGTGGTCGGTACATAGCGGATGCTGCCGTCGGAATTGAGGTGAACGGTACCATTACTGGCCGACGACACGCTGGTGACCGTGATCACATCGTTATCTTCATCGTAGTCATTCGCCAGCACGTTGATCGTGAGCGTTGCGCCCTGGGTAACCGAGCGAAAGTCGTCCACCGCCACCGGTGCCGCCCCGAATACCGGCGGTGCCAGCAGCAGGGCTGCAAGCGCCAGCGTCTTATTCCATGGACGGGTGCGGCCAGATCCTTGAGTCATACAGAGAGTACCCACAGCAAAGCGATTCCGATGGAAGAGACGCCGCATAGCAACCGCCGTCCCTGAGATATTTCACGCGAACATCAACGTTCTTTTCACGCGAACACCCAAAATCCCTGCCATTGACAGAGAGAGCGCGTGGTACAAGAGCAAATGATTTCAGCGATTTAGATGAAGTCGAGGGGGCAGAGCAGAACGCGCCAGACGCAACCTCTACAGCACTTCATGTTGCTGTCCGTGTTGGAGTAATTGCCGCAGCTTCCGTGGGGGCATTAACAATCTGTAATTGTAAGTGAAATGTGGCGCCCCTCCCAGAAAATTTTGAGACCCAGTCGTGGTTTTAAGAATATATTCGCCGGCGACTTCGGGCGCATCCAGAAGCCGCCTGGCTTGCGTGAGAGTTGCTTGAGAGTTGCTTGCGGGCTATTTGAGGAGTACTTAAGGGGCTAGCGAGGCGGTACGAGTTGTCGGTAGCTACTTGGGGTAATTCCTGCCGACTTGCGAAACGCTCTCGAAAAATTGGCCGGATCGCTATAACCCAATCGTTCCGCAATGCTCTCAATCGACACCCCAGGTTCAAGCAGCAGTCGTTGTGCCTCCCGCTTTCGTGCCTGGTTCAACAATTGGGTAAAGCTATAGCCCTCCTGCCGTAACCGACGCTTGAAAGTCCGTGATGACCAGTGGAGTCGCTCCGCCACGGCGCCTAAGTCGCGAATGTCCGGATACTCGAGAATGGCCTCCACTTTGGCTCGCACACTCTGGTACTTTCCAAAGCGGACCTGCTCCCGCTCGCATTGAGCCACTGCCAATTGGGTCGCATGCGTGTCCGCCATCACCCGGGGGGCGATCCAGCAGCTCCCGGCGAAAACGCAGCTGAATGGCAGGCCGATCAAAGTGCGCTGAAGGAAGTCGCGACCGGTACTGGACAAAGTAAGGTGATTCGGGGAAATCGAACCAAAGCTCCATCTGCTCGAATCCCATGGCGGTAATAGTCTGGCCAACACGGGCCAGTGTCACCACGGCACAATCAAGGGCGAATCGACGCAAGGGACCGAGCGAAACAGTCTCTACCAGCTCGACAACGCCCTGCTCAGCCTCCTCGAATGTACGAATCCTGAGCGTGCTACGCAGGCTGAGAAACTGCTGCCCCAACGCAAGCGCATCGCGCAGGGTCGCGCAACTCATCACCGCATACCCCAGGAAACCATGAGCCGTGACCGGAATACTCAGGCCATAGTCGTATCCCAGTCCGGGCTCTCCGGTGAGGGTCAGGGCGTTGTGGAAAAGGCGGACCAGCTGTATCAAGGTCAGGCGAGCGTCGGGCTGCTCGAACTGATGGAGACTGAGTCCCGTTCCATCAAGCAAGCCGTCGGGCGAAACCCCACGCTCGGTCACAAGAGCCATCAGCAATCGGCTGTAGGCAATGGGTAATGTGGGCGCATGCCCTTTCCTGGCAATCGACATCCTGTGACCCTGGCAAACGTCATGTCTCCATCCTATCCAGAGTTCATCCCGGATTATCAGAATTCCGTCACACCCCCATCCTCATCACACAAATCTGCCAAACCGAGCACAACGCAAACAACGCGGAGAATGGTTCCTCCGCGTCCAGGCCTGGCTGTGACAGAATGTCTGTCATTTTGGGCCACGTAACCTTTCGACGATTCGGCCAATATGGCCCCCTCTATACTAGAGCCAACTGGTAGGCCTGGCGGATCACGTCCGCGCCATACTGGCGCTCCAGCCGTCGCACGGTAAAGTGTCCTCGGCTCATGTCCTGAAAGTGGGTAAGGAAAACCGTATTGATAACGGCACCGCCCGCCGCGCCGAGAATGGGCAAACTTTGCGCGGCCGCCTTCTTCGTCACCTGGATTTTGAAGCGCGCCGCGATGAGCGACGCCAGGCGAATCATTGCAGGCCCACCTTTCTGGGTCACGCCATAACGCGCCACGTATTCGGCCGCCTCCCTGAGCGCGCGTGCCAGAGCCGCGCGTGCCGCGAAATAGCCGGTTTCGGCGGCGTCATCGGAAGGCGCCCGCCCACCCAGGGCAAATACCTGCACGCACGCCAGGCGGGTTTCCAGCAAATTCAGATCTTCGCCATTGGCGCGCGCCGTTTCCGCGATGGATCGCAGCATAATCGTGGTGGACACCGGCAGCTCCACCGGCAGCGCCGCCAGGCCGAAGGCGCCGCCCAAACCGCCACTGACCGCCGCCAATATCCTATGGGTGCGCGGATAGGTTTCCGCGCTGTCGCTGTCCATGGTTTTCAGGGCCCAATCCAACGCGGTCATCAGCGATTGCTGGGTTATCTCGCCCACCCGGGCCTGCCATTTTTGCGGCAGCAGCTCCACTGCCCGCTCGATGGGCTGCCCTACCACGTCGGAGAGCCGCGCGACCAGCCTGGGCTCCTCCAGCAGCCGCTTGGCTTCCCTGAGGGCGTCCAGATCTTCCTGGGTCAGTTCCCTCGGTTGTATCGATACCACAGGTTCCACGATTCTCTCCTTGCGCCGCTCAGGTTGCGCCGCTCAGGTTGGATGCGCT
>CAYXVO010000148.1:0-1714 GCA_964467875.1 uncultured Pseudomonadales bacterium
CGTCGGTGATGATCCAGTGCCGGCTGATCAGCTTTGCGGCCTGGGTGCCCTGGTTGACGATCGTCACGTGGTAGGCGAAAACATGACGGGACAGGGTCGGGTCCGACTGGTCGGCCAGATACCGGCTCTTAACCTGCACCTGGATGTTATAGGGGGAAGACGATGATTTCATAGGGTCGCTGAATCCTTACTGCCGCGATTTCGCCAGAGAATCCGGATCTGAATCCCGAAGTTCCGCCAGCACGTTACTGATGTGGACATAATCGGCCAGGCTGAGCCGCTCCGGACGCTGACTGGGATCGATGTTGAGAAGCGGCCAGATCGAGTCATCGACCAGATTGCGTAAACCATTGCGCAGGGTCTTGCGGCGCATATTGAATGCCTCGCGCACGACCCGCTCCAGCAACGCCACGTCCTTCGCCGGGTGGGGCAGCTCGCGATGGGGCGCCAGGCGCACGATGGCCGAATCTACCTTGGGCGCGGGGCGAAACGCTCCTGGCCCCACGTCAAACAGATGCGCCACCTCGCAGAAATACTGCACCATGATGCCAAGCCGGCCGTAGGCTTCCTCACCAGGTGCCGCCGCCAGACGCTGCACCACTTCCTTCTGCAACATGAAGTGCATGTCGAGGATCAGATCGGCGCTGCGCAGCAAATGAAACATCAAGGGCGTGGAGATGTTATAGGGCAGGTTACCAACGATCCGCAGCGGCTTGCCGGGCTGGTGCAACTGGCGAAAATCGAAGCGCAGGGCATCGGCTTCGTGAATGCGAAAGCCGGGGTAGTTAAAAAATTTGGTGCGCAACACCGGGATCAGGTCTCGGTCCAGCTCGACCACATCCAACTGGCCGCCGCCGGCCTGCAGCAGCAATTCGGTGAGCGCGCCGAGTCCCGGGCCGATTTCCACCAGGGCCTGATCCGGCTTGGGATTGATGGAGCGCACAATGCGCGCGATCACGGCCTGATCGTGAAGAAAATTCTGACCAAAGCGCTTGCGCGCCTGATGCATGAGTGGCTGTTTAGCCATGGGGTGATTCCTCCGGGCCCACAGAGGCTCCCGCATTGTTCTTGGAAGCGACGGCCGCGGCCATCTGTTGGGCATAATCCAGGGCAGTCAGCAGACTGCCGATTTCGGCCTTGCCGGTGCCGGCCAGGTCCAGGGCAGTGCCGTGATCCACCGAGGTACGGATAATGGGCAGGCCCAGGGTAATGTTGGCGGCATGGCCAAAGCCCTTGTACTTGAGCACCGGAAGCCCCTGGTCGTGATACATGGCCAGCACGGCATCGGCCTGGTCGAGATACTTGGGCGTAAACAGCGTGTCCGCCGGCAACGGACCGACCAGCTCGGCGGTCAGTCCCTGCTCGCGCAGACGTTGCAGGACGGGCTCGATCACATCAATCTCTTCCCGTCCCAGGTGACCGCCCTCACCGGCATGGGGATTGAGCCCCGCCACCAGAATCCGCGGGCGGGCAATACCAAACTTGCGCTGCAGGTCGCGGTGCAGCACGCGAATCACCTGCTCCAGCAGCGGCCGGGTCAGGCTTGCGGCGACTCTGGCCAGCGGTACATGGGTCGTCGCCAGTGCCACCCGCAGGCCTTCGGTCGCCAGCATCATCACGACCTTGCGGGTACCGGTGATCTGCTCCAGGAATTCCGTATGGCCGGTGAAGGCCACTCCGGCATCATTGATAATGCCCTTATGGACCGGCGCCG
>CAYXVO010000148.1:1724-7130 GCA_964467875.1 uncultured Pseudomonadales bacterium
GTCGCCGTGACCAGCGCGGCAAACTCGCCGTCCTGACAGCCAACCGTTGCCTTGCGCAGGGTGTTCAGGACGTATTGGGCATTGGCCACGTTGAGCACGCCGGCCTGTGCCGGTGCTTCAAGTGCCACCGGCAGGACACAGAGCTCGCCGGGGGCCTCGCTTCGCAGTGGCGCCTGGGCATCATAGAGCCGTATCTGCAGCGGTAAGCCCAGTTGTGCCGCTCGCGTCCGCAGTAACTCGGGACCTGCCACCACGACCCATTCCACGCCCTCGGGTCGTTGCCGTTGCGCCAGGGCGACACACAGATCAGGGCCGATACCGGCTGGTTCACCCGCGGTGATTGCCAGTCTCATGAGAGGGAGGTGTCCTTGATTTCAATGTAGGCATCTTCCCGCACTTCGCGCAGCCAGCTTTCCAGTTCTTCCTCGAACTTGCGGCGGAACAGAATCTGGCGCACCTGCGCCTCCTGCACCCGCTCGCCCACATCCTGCTGGCGCCGTTCCAGCACTTGCAGAATATGCCAGCCAAACTGGCTTTGAAACGGCGCACTGACGGCGTTGATCGCCGACGCCCGCATGACCTGTTCGAACTCCGGTACCATTTCGCCGGGGCTGACCCATTGCAGCTCGCCACCGGTACTCGCCGAGCCGGGATCGTCGGAGTAGGCTTTGGCGACCTCGCCGAAATCAGCACCTTTTTCAGTGACCTGGCGATACAGGTCGTGAATCAGTTGCTCGGCTTCCTGCTCGCTGCGAATTTCCGTCGGTCGCACCAGAATATGCCGTACCCGGCTCTGCTCCACGATTTGGCTCGCGCCACCACGCTTGTCCTGCACCATCACCAGGTGAAAGCCGCTGGCGGCCTGCAGCGGTTCGGACACCTGTCCCACCTGTAGTTTCGGCACCACGTCGGCAAACAGCGTGGGCAATTGGTGTGCGCTGCGCCAGCCGAGATCGCCACCTTCCAGCGCCGTCTGGGCATCGGAATGGGTCGACGCCAGCTGGCGGAAGTCCGCACCTTCCTGCAACTGCCGACGGATATCCTGGGCCTCGTTGCGGGCCGCCTCGATCTGCTGCTGGCTGGGCTGATCCGGCAGGCTCACCAGAATATGCCCCAGCCGATATTCCTCGGATGCCCGCGTCTTGCCTTCCGCCGACTGGAGATAAGCCTGCACTTCCGACTCCGACACATCGATACGAGACTCCACCCGCCGCTGCTGATAGCGGCCGATCACCATTTCGCGACGGATCTGTTCGCGGGCATGGGCATAGGAAACACCCTCGGAGCGCAGGGCTTCCTGGAACTGGTCCAGGGTCATCTTGCTGTCCTGGGCAATCCGCGCCATGGTTTCATTGAGCTGGTTGTCGCTGACCCGCAGCCCGGCCTGTTCCGCCTTCTGCAACTGGATATTCTCCATGATCAACTGATCCAGCACGCGTTTGCGCAACAGATTCAGTGGTGGCATAGGCACGTTCTGCTGGCGCATGCGATTGACGACCTGGGCCAACCGCTCATCCAGCTCCGACTGCAGCACAATGTCGTTATCCACCACCGCGACCACCCGGTCCAGGGGTTGTACGTCCGCGTGAGCCGGCATTCCCAGGGCCAGGATGCAGACGGCCAGAAGCAGGCTTGCCGCCCAGCGCTCCGGCAGGTTCAAGGCGCCAGGGAAACGTGTTGGTGCGGTGCGAACCGCGGATAAGGAATCAAAAACCATGGTTTCTCTTCACTGGGTCGATAAATGCGTCTGGATTGATGCACGCGCACCGTGCATCAGGTTCAATTTGGATGGCCAGGTGATTCCGACCACACTACGACGAAAAAAACTCTTTCCTGCCACCGCCTGATTTCCTGCCACCCGCCTGATCAGGGCGCCATCCAGGTCAACGGCCGTTCCCGATTGCGCAGGTACTCCTCACGCGCCTGATATCCCACCAGGGCCTCACCCAGCGCTGATTCCAGGTCGTTGCCCAATCCGGTTAGCCCCTTCAGGAAGAAGCGCAGATAAATCCCGCGATCAACTTCACTGGGCGCATCGATGTCGTTCGTGTCGAGATGGCTCTCGGCCACCAACTGCACACGCCAGCAACAACTGCGGTATTCGAACCCGGCCAGGGTGCCAATGGTGCGATGATGCGGCAGGCTGTACATCCAGCGCCCGATCAGGCTCAGCCGCTCGTTCACCGGGAACAGGGCGGACACATCGGTCTGCTCCAGATACTCATCCGCCGCGATCTCGCCGTCACGATAGCCGGAAAGGTAACGATGGCCAATATTGAGGATGTAGTCATATTCCCGGCTGACGTAATTCAGGCTAACCGAGCCCTGCTCCGTTTTCTGCTGGCGCGGATCCCACAGGCCTTCGACTTTGACCGCCAGATTGCTCAAAGGTGCCACCATGGCCTCCCCCGCCAGTACCGATTCGCCCCGGGCCTGGCGAGCCTGCCCCGGCATCACCACCTTGCGGTCGGCGAAATAGTAGATCTGGCCCAGGCTGAAGCGGGCGCGCTCGATGCCCACCGTCTGATCATTAAAGCGTGACGTGATGCCGAGACTCAGCCGATTGTTGTCTCCCACCCGGTCGCCACCGACAAACCGATCGTCCCGAAACAGCTGGCTGTAACCAAAGGTGCTGACCGTGGTATCGAAATCGGGGAACTCGCTTTGATCCCGATAGGGCGAGTAGACGTAGAACAGACGCGGCTCGAGGGTTTGCTGCAGAGCCGTTCCGAACAGCTCGACATCGCGCTCCAGAAAGATTCCCGCGTCCGCCGTCACAAAGGGAACCGTGCGATCCAGATAGCGATCCTGCCCTGGAAGCCGGTCCTCCAGCCAATAGCTGGTGTAGTCGAGACGCACCGCCGGTACGAAGTAGCCCCACACCTGCTGTAGCGGCAGGGCGAGCCGCGGGCTGCCCCGCCAGCGGCTGCCGTGGTACTGCTGGGACGGATCCAGGTCTTCGTTGTCGCGCCAGAAATAGCTGTATTCGCTGAACAGCTCGTATTCCACCGCGTCGGTGAGCCAGAGCCCCTCGAACGTCAGCGCCGGCAACTGCATGAATGGGCGGTCCGCTTCGGCGATCACCGGGTCGATGGTCTGGAACCCCTGCACCAACGATTGCACCGCCCAGTTATCCGAGGCGTAGGTCAGGCTCCAGAAGCGCTCGAGATAGGTGGCGGAATCGATCCGCAAGCCGCGATTGAGGTCCGACAAATAGTCATCGTCACTGACCGCATTGAAATCGATTTCGGAGAACCAGCGATCATTGATGGTGATCTCGTTCTCGAAATCAAGCCCCCAGCGACCGCCGTCGGCCCCGGAATTCTCCCGCACGAACTCAGAATCGTGGCCGATGAAGCCAACCCGTGCCTCGGTTTTACTCCATTCGTTCAGGTACCGTCCTTCCAGCTCGGAATGCAGGCCCCGGCCATGGATGTAGCTGGGGGTGTAGGTGGCGTCGTAGTTGGGGGCCAGATTGAAATAGTAAGGCGCGCTCAGAAAAATACCGCGTCCGGTATCCGAGGTCCCGAACGAGGGATACAGAAAACCACTCTTGCGGCGGTCATCGATGGGAAAGGTGAGGTAGGGCACATAGAGGACCGGAATATCCTCGATCCGCAGTACCGCATGATAGGCCTCACCCACGCCCTCGGCACGGTCCAGTACGATGCGCTCGGCGCGCAAGGACCAGTCTTCCTCTTTGGGCGCACAGGTCGTATAGATACCGTCCTGGATGACCAGTTCATGAGGCGATGGCCGGGCGATCAGTTCCGCCGTGCCTCGCAACTCCAGGTCATGCACCAGATAGCTGGCATCTTGTAATTCAAAGTAGCCGGAGTCCACCGCATAACGCGCCTGGGAGCCGGTAACCAACAGGCTCGGCCCCCGCACCCGAACACCGCCTTCCACCACAGCCAGCTGTTGTCGCTCGTCGTAGGTGGCCTGCTCGCCGAACAGGACGTAATTGCCCTGCTGCACTTCCACCTCGCCTTCGAGCCGGGCCTGACCCTCGGCTTCATAACTGGAGCGCCCGGCACTCAAGTAGATCGGCAAGGCCTGTCCGGAATCAGAATCCACATTCAGGTCGGCGCGGGGCAATTGGCCGTCGCGGCCATAGGCGGGCTGAACATACGCCCCTTCGCAATAGCTCGGGATCCGCGCCAGGGTCTCGGGATCGAGGGCGGAACGCGGCTGCCAATCGAGGCTGGCGGCGAACTGGCCCTGCGCGTCGGCCGCCGGGCTCGGTTCGGCCACGACACTGGCCGCCAGCACCCCGGCCCAGGCAAGCGCCATCCGTGCCGCATTCAGAGCTCCGCTCCGGCCCCTGCCCTGTCTCATGCCTGTGCTTCCCGGTGTCCCACTCTGCCCCCCTGGCCGCCGCCCATTCGTTTGTCGGCCGAAAAATGGAAAGAATGATACCCCTGGAACCTGACGGTTCCAAATCTTTCCTCGCGTCCAGGCAAGCTGCCACGGGCTCTGACACAGGCATGAACGAGCCAAAACGGCAGGTGGCAATCGCCATCTGCGGCTATACTGAGCAGACCCGACCCAGGCATAATGCCGGCTCGGTCGCCTCCGTGACCAACATAATTCAAAAAGGCCATTCGAACCCTGCATGCCCTTATCCTCAGAAAAGCCGACCGCTGCCTCCACAATGACCGCCACCACTTCCGATCCCCGTCTGCAGGCACTGACCGACTGGCTCCATCAGGTGATCACGCCCAGCGAGAGCCTCAGCCTGACCGCCGTCTCCGGCGACGCCAGCTTCCGCCGCTACTTCCGTGCCCGCCAGGGCGGACGCAGCTGGATTGTCATGGATGCGCCGCCCGCCCAGGAAGATTGCCACCCCTTTTGCGCCATCGCCGAGCAGTGGCGCCATTGTGGTGTCAACGTGCCGGAAATCTTCGCCGAGGATCACGACCAGGGCTTTCTGCTGCTGTCCGATTTCGGCGACGACCTGCTCCTGGGCCTGCTGAACGACGACTCTGCGGACCGATTGTACCGCCAGGCCATCGACCACCTGCTGGCGATCCAGATTTGCGAGCAGCCCGCGCCGCATCCGCTGCCGCCCTATGACCGGGCACTGCTGGCACGGGAAATGGAACTGTTCCGGGATTGGCTGGTGAGCCAGAAGCTGGCACTCGATTTATCCGCCGATGAACACCAGACACTGGACGACGCGTTCGAACAACTGATCAATAATGCGCTGGAACAGCCCGTGGTGTGCGTACATCGGGATTATCACTCGCGCAATCTGCTGCTGAGTCCGCAGCGGGAAATCGCGGTGCTGGACTTCCAGGACGCGGTCATGGGGCCGATCACCTATGATCTGGTTTCGCTGCTGCGGGACTGCTACGTGAGCTGGCCCCAGGAACAGGTGCGGACCTGGGCACTCTATTATTTAAG
>CAYXVO010000149.1:0-7114 GCA_964467875.1 uncultured Pseudomonadales bacterium
TGCGATCACGTTGTATCCCTATGTGGTGCCTCGTACCATCACCTTGTGGGAAGCCGCTGCGCCGGATGACAGCCTGATCTTTCTCCTCGTGGGGGTGGTGATTCTGGTGCCGATGATTATTGGCTACACCGCCTATGCCTATTGGGTGTTCCGTGGCAAAGTCAAAATCGGTGAAGGCTACCACTGAGGCGGGCGGCGTGCGCCGTCAGTTGGCCTGGTTTGTGTTGCTCTGGGCGCTGAGCGTCGGCGCTCTGGGGCTGGGTGGCTGGTGCCTGCGCTGGGTCATGTCGCTGGTCTATGGGAGCTGATTGGCAGGCACGTCTGGTTCGATCAGTCTGGTCAGATAGGTCAGATAGGTCAGATAGGTCAGATAGGTCAGATAGGTCAGATAGGTCAGGTTGGATAGGTCTAGATTGATAGATCTAACTTGATAGGTACAACCACGAGGACGAAATACCGTTGAATCCCCGTTTTGCGGCTCCCGTTCAAGGCGAAGTTTGCTATGCTGGTGGCGCTTAAGTAGTGCAGCTCTCAGGTCCTTTGGGCCTGCCCTCTCAACGAGTTCAACCCTGGTAACCAACAGATGCCGATGGCTGAGGATCTCCTCACTGCGGCAGGGAGTGTGGCGACTGTGCTATTTAGTTCAAACCGAAATCGATTTTTCTCTCGTTCGTTCATTGAGTCCGGAACACGACGGTTCCTGCTGATCTCTACCGGACTGCTACTCGCCGCCGGCAATGGCGCCCAGGCCGCGTTAACCGATTATCCCGTGCATGCTGGCGCGGGCCTCGGGGCATCCATCGTGGCTGCACCGGAGGTCTCCGAAAAGCGCCTTAAACAGCGCGAACTCTACACCCAGGCCATGGTGGCCATGACTCGGGGAAATACACCACGCCTGGCGGAATTAAAGCGGCAGTTGCGGGATTATCCGCTGCTGGCTTATCTGGAGTATGAGGATCTGCGGCGGCGGGTCCATGGGACGTCCAAGCGCGAGGTTCACGAGTTTTTCGACCGTTATCCAGACTCGCCCCTGGCGTTTCAGCTACGCGATCAGTGGCTGACCACGCTGGCCCGGGAAGGGAGTTGGGCGCAGTTTCTCGAGGACTATACGCCGGATATGAGCAGTACCGGCATGCGGTGCTACTACCATTGGGCGCAATACCAGACGGGACAACGCACACAGGCGTTGCGAGCGGTGCCGGATATCTGGCGTTCCGGGCGCTCGCTGCCGGACGCCTGTGATCCGTTGCTCAAGGTGTGGCGTGATCAGGGGGGCGTGACACCGGAGCTGTTGCGAGAGCGGATCGGGTTGGCGATCAAGGCCGACAACTGGTCTCTGGCGACCTACCTTGCCCGCGATCTGCCGCCGGAACAGCGCAGCCTGATAGCGCTGTATCGCCGGGTTCATCAGCAGCCACGGATTCTTGGCCAGACCGAGCAGTTCCGGCAGGACTCACCATTGATGCGCCAGATCCTGCTGCACGGCATGCAGCGCTATGCGCGCCAGGATGCCGAGGCGGCAGCGGAACTCTGGGTAACTTATCAGCAGTTGTACCAGTTTTCGGCGGACGAACGCGCGCCCATTAGCCACAGTCTCGCACTCAATCTGGCAACCAGTTTTCATCCCCAGGCCGCACCGGCGCTGGAAAAAGCCTTGCAGGACAAGGAGGGCTCCAGCCTGTATGAGTGGCAGGTGCGCGTGGCCTTGCGCGACGGGCAGTGGGAACAGGTTGAGGCGCGAATCGGACAAATGCCGGCTGAGCTGAAAGACAGTCCCCGCTGGCGTTATTGGCTGGCGCGGGCGCGGGAGGCCCAGGGGCGGGCGGACAACGCCCGCGAACTGTATACGCTGGTCGCCCAGGAGCGGGACTATTACGGCTTTTTGGCGGCGGACCACATCGGTGAGTCCTACCGTCTGAATCATCGACCGTTTCCCGTGAGTCCAGACGATGTGGCGCGTGTGGCCAAGCTGCCCGGTTTGCAGCGGGCGCAGGAGTTTTACTTGCTGGGCCAGTTGTCCGATGCGCGGCGGGAGTGGCGCCATGCAACCCGGCGGCTGTCGAATGAGGATATCCTGGCGGTCTCTAATCTGGTGCAGCAATGGGGCTGGTATTCCCAATCGATCATGGGCGCTATTGCCGCACGGGAATGGGATGATCTGCAGGTGCGTTTTCCGCTGGTGTATCAGGATGCCTTTACCCAGCATGCCAGTAGTCGCAACCTGGACGTGAATTGGGTGTTGGCGTTAGCTCGGCAGGAAAGTGCTTTTGTGCGCGATGCCCGTTCCTCCAAAGGGGCGTTGGGCCTGCTGCAGTTGCTGCCGACGACGGCGAAGGAAACCGCGCGCAGCATTGGTCAGGGCTTCCACGGCGCCATGGACTTGCTGGATCCGGAAATCAACATTCGGCTGGGCACCGCCCATCTCGGAGAATTGCTCGGGCGTTTCGCCAACAATCGAATTCTGGCGACGGCGGCGTATAACGCAGGCACGCGAAAGGTCCGGCAGTGGCTTGCCAACGGTGGTGACCGCCTGAGCTATGATGTCTGGGTGGAAACCGTGCCTTATTACGAAACCCGTCAATACGTTCAGAATGTACTGGCGTACTCGGTGATTTACGGACATCGGCGCGGTAAGAACCCGCGTTTGCTGGTGGATCATGAGGTCGCCTGCGTCTGTCTGGACAACGCGCAGGACTGGCAATGAAGCGCTGCCGGATTGGCAACAGATGGTGCGGCGCAAAGCACTAGTCTGAGCCCCTTTCAAGGGGCTTTTTTGGTGCTGCTAAACAAGAATTGTTAGTGTCAATAAACTGTTAGTGAAGCCAAAAAAGCCGGCGATTTTTCGGGGCTTCCCAAGTACAATCTGCGCCATTCGCGAATGCCCGCGCCGTATCGGGATACCGGTGACCCGCCACCCGCCACGCGGATGCTTTTGCGCATTGCGAGAATGGGTCGATACTGGTAACAGTGCGTGCCTGAAGCAGCGACCGCCGTATGCCTGCTTTGCAGTGGTGGCGTACGCGGCACATAGTCTGAATGCGTTTCCGGAGGTGAATCCATGTTGAGAGCATATAGGGTCGAGCGTGACCGGCTGCAAAAGATCGATGCCGGTCCCACCTACGATATGGATATGCTCACCACCTCTCTCTGGGTGGACCTGATCGCGCCGGACGACACGGAGCGTGAACGGGTCATGAGCCTGTACAAGCAGGACATTCCGGAATCGGAAGACGTCGAGGAAATCGAGGCCAGCGCCCGCTACTTTAAGGACGAGCAGGGGCTGCACATTCACTCCCTGTTTCTGTACAACACAGAAGGTCGTAGCAAGAACGTCACCGTCGCCTGTACCGTCACCAAGGATCGCCTGTTCACCACCCGCGATGTGGAGTTGCCTGATTTTCGGCTGCTGCGTATGCGAGCGCGGCATTCGGCGGTGAATATCGGCTCGCCGATGGACATCATGATGAACCTGATCGAGATCAAGGTGGAGCATCTGGCGGACACGTTGGAGGATATCTACAGTGGGCTGGAAAAGGTCAGCCACATGGTGCTGGAAGATTCGGAAGCACAACTGGAAGATGCCATCGACGAGCTGGCGGAGCTGGAGGACACCAACGGCAAGGTTCGCCTCTGCCTGATGGACACCCAACGCTCCCTGTCGTTTCTGTTGCGCGAAGTCCGCAGCCGGCCGGATGTCCAGGAGCATTGCCGGGAGATTTTACGCGACATCGACTCTCTGTTGGCCCACACCACGTTCCTGTTCGATAAGGTGAACTTCCTGATGGACGCGGCACAGAACTTTATCAACATCGAGCAAAACCAGATCATCAAGACCTTCTCGATCGCCGCAGTGGTGTTTCTGCCGCCGACACTCATTGCCAGCATCTATGGCATGAATTTTCAGCATATGCCCGAACTGCAATGGCCGTGGGCGTACCCGGCGGCTCTGGTGGCGATGGTCATTGCCGGCATTTCGCCGTACTTCTATTTCAAGCGGAAGGGGTGGCTGTAATCCCGTTTACCCCTGATTGACACTTAAACTCCTTTTAACGTTTAAATTCCTTTGGATAAAGAATTTCGGCGTTACCCGAGCGGGCATACTCCCAGCCGACATAAGGTTCGCAGGTGACTTCGTTGCTATCGCTCCAGGGGCTTCTCTGTTGTCGCTTTCGGTTGTGGGGAATGTGCGTGTACTCCTTGGTCGCGATGCGACGGGCATGCTCGGCAGAAGGGGCGCGGACAATGACCTCTCCCAGGTAATCGCTGGCCGCCCAGCAATCCTCGTCTCTCACGGTCGGAATCAGAATGAATAGCTGCATACTGCGTTCCTCGTACATGCTGCTTTCTTCGTAAATGTCAGCGTCTGTCGCCTTGCCGCAACAGGCGCTTGCCCAGATATTGAAGTAATCCGACGCGGCCGCGTCCACCTTGGTGCTTGCGGCAATGTGCGAAAGCGCCATGGGTTTGATCCAGGGGAAGAAACCTAATGGGCTTAATCCTTACGTCCGAAAGTCTGAATCGGATCAGGCATGTTGCTGGAATCAGGTGATGATTCAGTTACGGCGCCAGGCAAAATTTGCATTTTTCGACGCCCTTCCTATATATGGTGGGCTACGTTTTCAAAGGTACCCGACCAGACCATGTTGCCCATCGATTCACTGATTTCGATTCTCGCGGACGGCCATTTTCACTCCGGCGTCGATCTCGGCCGGCAGTTGCAGGTAAGCCGCACGGCGGTGTGGAAAAATCTTGAAAAGCTGCATGATCTCGGGCTTGAGATCGAGACGTTAAAGGGGAAAGGGTATCGCTTATCGACAAGTCTGAACCTGCTGCGGCCTGACGCTATCCTGGAGCAGTTGCCGCCAGCGGTCCGGTCACGGATGGCGGGCTTTGCGGTGCTTAGCGTCGTCGACTCCACCAATGCCTGGATGCAGCGCTACGTGCGTGAAACCGGAGGCGACATCTGCTGTGTTTGCCTGGCGGAATTTCAGAGTGCGGGGCGAGGACGGCGCGGGCGCCAGTGGGTGAGTTCCTTTGGTGAAAACCTGTGCCTCAGTGTCGGCTATACCTTTCGTGAGGGTTTTGCTGCGCTGGAAGGGCTGAGTCTGGCAGTCGGGGTCATGATTGCCGACGCCCTGATGAACTATTCGGTAAACCAGTTGCAGTTAAAATGGCCAAATGACGTTTGGGTCGCGGGTAAAAAGCTCGGCGGCGTGCTGATTGAGCTTTCGGGTGAACAGGGCGGACCCTGTCAGGTCATCGTGGGTGTCGGGTTGAATGTCTTTATGCGAGGCGATGCGGCTGGCGGCGAGATCGACCAGGCGTGGACAGCATTGGCGTCTGAAACCGGGCAGCCGGTTGACCGCAACGTGGTGGCGGCTGAACTGGTGACCGCTCTGCTGCAGGGGCTGGCTGTGTTTGAGCGAGACGGGTTCGCCGTCTTTAAAGAGCGCTGGGAAGGCCTGAATGCGTTGCGTGATCGGGCCGTGCGCTTGTCGGGCGCCCAGGAAGTGGAGGGTGTTTGCCGGGGAATCGGACGGTTTGGCCATTTGCTGGTGGAAACCTCCGAAGGTCTACGGGAAATATCCGCCGGTGAAGTGAGTCTGCGTCCGCTATGATGGAGGAGGTTGCTCAGATCAGGGCGCTGGGAGTCGAACCGATGGAGTTGGACATTGATGTGGGTAACAGTCGCCTGAAATGGCGGCTGCGCAGTGGCCAGAGCGTGGTGGTGCGGGGCGATGCGAGCCATGAGGCTCCAAACTATTTCCCCGCGACGCTGCCCTGGCAGCAAATTGCTCAGGTCAATGTTGGTTGCGTGGCGAAGCCGACTGTTATCGAGCGCATACGCGTCGAGGTGCAACAGGCTGGTGTTCCACAGCTTTTTGTCGCCACGACCGCGGCACGCTTTGAGCAACTGATCAACGCTTATCAGGATCCCTCCAAATTGGGTGTGGACCGTTGGTTGGCCATGATCGCCGCCTATAGACAGGTCCAAAGTGCATTTTGTGTGGTGGATTGTGGTACTGCGGTTACCGTGGACTTTGTGGCTGCGGACGGACGTCACGCGGGTGGCTACATTGTCCCGGGCTTCGAGTTGCAGCGGCAGGCATTGCATCTGGGGACCCATGCCGTCAAAGTGCCTCATGGTCGGTTGCCGGAGCTGACGCCCGGGACATCGACTGCCGATTGCGTGTTGCATGGCGTCTACGCGCTATTGCGTCACGGCTTGGAGGGCATGTTGCGCGAGCGGTTCAGGCAGCAGGCGTTTCAGATTTTCTATACCGGTGGCGATGCGTCGCGGCTGCGTGACGAAATTGAATTGCCGTCTAGGCTTGAGCCAGATTTGGTACTGGACGGCTTACGTATATTGGCTGAGGCGGAGCGCTAAGGAGTTGTTTGTGCGCTGGATTTTTATGACATTACTACTGCTGAATGTGCTGGTGTTCGGTCTTCAGTGGGCGGATTTTGGTCGCACCTCAGGTGTATCGGTGCAAGTGTCATCGGGGCCGGACGTGGATCGCCTGCTCTTGCTGCACGAAGCCGATCCGGCGCAACTTGCACGCGGACCCGCAGCCAACTCCGAGCAAAAGCCAGTGGCGCCATCCGTTGCCGCAAAGCCCGCTGAGGGGCAAATGTGTTTGATGGTTGGGCCATTGGGCTCGGAGGGTGCGGCACAGCAAATTGTGGCGGCATTTCAGAGTGCCCAGATTGCCGCGCGCATCACCGCCAGCGACGTCGCCCGGGCACCTGACTACTGGGTGTATCTACCACCCTTGTCAAGCCGAGACGCCGCGATTCGCCGCTTGCGGGAGGTTCAGCAGGATATGCGGATCGATAGTTTCCTGATTAGTCAGGGGCCGCTGGTGAATGGTATCTCGCTCGGTCTGTTCAAAAACATCGAGAAGGCTCGGGAGTTACAGCAGGAGCGTATCAGTCAGGGCTTGGATGCGCGCCTGACCGAAGTCGAGCGTAGCGACAAAGAATATTCGGTGCTGGCGACGGGGCCAAAAAACTCTGATTTAATTGCGAAGGTCACTGAAATCATGGAAGAAAAGAGCCTGGCAGGGGAGCGTCGCCAGATAATCTGCAAAAGTGTTGCAACCGCTAAAGACAT
>CAYXVO010000150.1:0-7093 GCA_964467875.1 uncultured Pseudomonadales bacterium
TACCGGCCTGTCACGCCGGGGGTCGCGGGTTCGAGTCCCGTCCGCTCCGCCATTTCTTTTCTTTGCCCCATGTTTTTATGACGACAAAGCCGCATCCTCAAGGAGCGCGGTGATTTGTCGTTTCTGAGTTTTCCGACCGCATGCTTCCTGTCCAAATCTATTAGCCACGGGCTGAATGGGTGCTCCATTTGCCGCGTTATCCTGATCGTGGCAGTCGGGGAAGTTGCGGGTCGGTTTCATCTGCTTGACACATACGGGCATTAATCTCCTGAATTCATACTATCCATTGAATCAAGAGAATGCTGCGATGCTGGAATACGAAGATGAGCTGTTGCTGGAAGAGTTAGACCTGGAGTTCGATGATGATGAGTTTGCGGATGATGCCGTTGAACTCTGATCAGTCGGCCCGTGCCAAGGCTGCCAAGGGGTCGCCTCCGGTGTGGGGTGATTAGCGTCGGTTGCTCTTTTGATCCTGGTGCTATTGATCCTGGTGCTCTTGGTCGCGTTGTGCGTCATCGCGATAGCCTCCGGGGCTGAACTGGGTCCAGCGCCGAAAGGCCCGGTGGAAGGCCGCCGGTGACGAGAAGCCAAGGCGAAAGGCAATTTCGCTAAATGACAGGTTGGTATCCCGCACATAACTTTCGGCCAGTGAACGTCGGCTGGTCTCCAGCAAATCCTGAAACCGCACACCCTCCTTCTCCAGTTTGCGGCGCAACGTCCAGGGGCTCATGCCTAGTTGGCTGGCCACATCCGGCATGGCCGGTGTCTTGCCCTGTAGCTGGGATGTCAGAATCCGTTCCACCCGCTCCCTTATATTCTGCCTCCGGGTCAGTTCCAGTAATTCTGACCGGCAGGCGGCAATGGCTTCTGCGTGCGTCGCGGGCGCGGAGAAGCGACAGGGGTGGCCTAGTGCGTCCTTGGACAGAATCAGGGCATTGCGTGGCTGATCAAATAGAACGGGACATTGAAATAGCTCCTCGTGCCGCTGGTAGTAAGATGGCCGCGGATACTCGATCTGGACCTCGCGGACGAGACGATCCGCCCCCGTCATCCAGCGGCCGAGATGGAACCAGCAGCTAAGCATGAGATCCACTACAAAAAAATTGTACTCGTTGTACGGGCTCAAGGAATAAAAACGGGCGATGCCAAGCCCCTGTTCCTGGTAGAACTGGCTGTACCCCCGTTGATTCTGACTGCCCAGCCGTTCGAAGTGGATGAGGGTCGCAAGCGCCAGGCCCAGATTGGAAGCCGTCATCGCGGCGTATCCTGGCAGTCCTGTATGCCCAACATGGGTGGCGCCGCCCATGACGAGCCCGAGCGCAGGCTCTCCGGTGGCCTCAATGGCTGCGTGACCCAGTCGCATGAATTTGGGAATGCTGATGCGAGCCTTAGGGGCGGATAACAGCTCCTCCGTGATGCCATAGGCTTCAAACAGGGGCGTGGCATCGATCTGGTAGAGGCGAATGGTGTCCCGGAGGGCGCGCACAAAATTGACCGAAATATCGCCGAGTTGCAGTTTGCTCATGGGCTGAACGCTTGCGGAAAATGTGGGGTGCAGTGTTGCAGGAAAGGTGGCTGTAATTCAAGGGTAAAAAAATGTTAGTAAATGGTATTGAGAGCTGACCCGCTCCTAGCTAATTTAACTGCACTTGAAAGCGATCCTTTCTCATGACACTTGCAGGTGGCACGGGAGGGCATCCACGACTCAGATTCCACGGCGGCCAATAAAAAGCTGAGTGGAATCCACAATAACGATGAGAGCATTGCAGGAGACATCCATGGCTAACGTCGCGCCGGCGCCGGGCATCGCAAAATACCCCAATCTGTTGGCACCTTTGGATCTGGGCTTTACCACCTTGAAGAACCGGACGCTGATGGGATCGATGCACACGGGGCTTGAAGAATCCCCCAATGGCTTTGAGCGATTGGCGGCCTTTTATGCAGAGCGTGCGCGGGCCGGCGTGGCGCTCATCGTGACAGGCGGTATTGGTCCCAATGCCGAAGGTGCGGTGGCTAAGGGCGCGGCGAAAATGGATACCGAAGCGGAATCCGATGCGCACAAGGTGATCACCCAGGCTGTGCATGAAGCTGGTGGCAAGATCTGTATGCAGATTCTCCACGCTGGACGCTATGCCTACACCCCAAAACAGGTGGCGCCGTCGGCTATTCAGGCTCCCATCAACCCGTTTAAGCCGCGTGAGTTGAGCACGGAAGAAGTGGATGAGCAGATCGAGGCCTATGTGCAATGTGCCGCACTGGCTCAGCGTGCCGGCTACGATGGCGTTGAGATCATGGGTTCTGAAGGCTATTTCATTAACCAGTTCATCGTGGAGCGTACCAACCAGCGTACTGATCAGTGGGGCGGCTCCTATGAGAACCGTATTCGTCTACCCATCGAGATCGTGCGTAGGGTGCGCGAACGGGTTGGCCCGAACTTCATCATTGTCTACCGTCTCTCCATGCTGGACCTGATCGAAGATGGTAGCAGTTGGGAAGAGGTGGTCGTCTTGGCCAAGGCCATCGAGAAGGCCGGAGTCACTCTGATCAACACCGGAATCGGCTGGCATGAAGCACGCGTTCCCACCATTGCCACCATGGTGCCACGTGCGGCATTCACCAAGGTGACTGCGCGGATGAAGGAGCATGTCAGCGTGCCCCTGGTAACGACCAACCGCATCAATATGCCTGACGTGGCGGAGCGGGTACTGGCCGACGGCGATGCGGACATGGTGTCCATGGCACGACCATTCCTGGCGGACGCCGAGTTCGTCAGCAAGGCGATGGAAGACCGGGCCGACGAGATCAACACCTGTATTGGCTGCAACCAGGCGTGCCTTGACCATACCTTCCAGATGAAGCTGACGTCCTGCCTGGTCAATCCCCGCGCCTGTCATGAAACAGTGTTGAACATTACGCCCAGCGCCCGGCCCAAGAAGGTGGCTGTGGTGGGTGCAGGGCCTGCCGGTCTGGCCTGTGCCACGGTCGCTGCTGAGCGTGGACACCAGGTGACCCTGTTTGATGCAGGTAGTGAGGTCGGCGGTCAGTTCAATGTGGCGAAGTTGATTCCAGGCAAGGAAGAGTTCTACGAAACCTTGCGTTATTTCGACCGCATGCTGAGCAAGCACAAGGTCCAGGTTGAGCTGAATCGGCGGGTTGATGCGCAGGAGCTCATCGCTGCCGGATTTGATGAAGTGATCCTGGCGACCGGTGTAGCGCCGCGGGTGCCGGATATTGCCGGTGTCGATCACCCCAAAGTGATCGGCTACCTGGATGCGCTGCTTGGCCGCAAACCTGTCGGTAAAACCGTGGCGATCATTGGTGCGGGTGGCATCGGTTTCGATGTGGCGGAATTCATCACTCAGCAAGGCAAGTCCGCCAGCCTGAACGTGGCTGAATTCATGAAAGAGTGGGGCGTGGATCTCAATGTGTCCCATCGTGGCGGCATCGCAGGTCTGGAACCGGAGTTGCCACCAGTGCCACGTGAGGTGTATCTGCTACAGCGCAAAGCCTCCAAGGTCGGTAACGGCTTGGGCAAAACCACTGGCTGGATTCACCGGGCATCACTGAAGAATCGCAACGTGCAGATGGTCGCCGGCGTTGAGTACGAGAAGGTGGATGATGCGGGTCTGCATGTGAAGATTAAGGGCGAGCCCCGTGTGCTGGCGGTAGACACCATCATTCTCTGTGCCGGGCAGGAGCCTTTGCGCGAGTTGCAGGGAGCGTTGGAGCAGACCGGAGTTAAGACCAGTCTGATCGGGGGTGCCGACGTGGCGGCCGAGCTTGACGCCAAGCGCGCAATCGCACAAGGTACGCGGGTCGCGGCCGAGCTGTAAGTACGTACGCCAGCGGAGTCTGCGGAAAGCCCCGCGGCTCCGCTTCGCCGGATCAGGGTCGGTCACTGTGCAGGACTCCGAGACTGATCCGGCATCCTCTGCCATCGCCATCTGTTCAAGCTCTATAGTTGCTGGTCGGGTCCGTGCCCGGGGCCAGATGCCTCGCTACCCTCGCAATACTGGCGCATGGCCTGACATGACTCCCGTCATGTATTTCTGTAACGGTATGTCACCACTTCCAAACTGTGATCCAGGCACCTGGATAATTCAGCACGATCTTCCATACTCAGTAAGCTCCCGGTTTTGACGATATTTTACGATCTTTTGTTTTACGGCGTTTTAACTACCGTTTCACTGCGTCTCAACCACAATTTTTAGCGTTTCAACCATATGTTTTAGGCGTTTCAACCCGAGAAGACTACGCGGCAAGAAAGGTCGTCTAGTGCGAGGAAAGTATGCCCCGGCAGAACACTGATCAGCCCTACGAGGCGGTGTTGTTTGTGCAAGATCACCAGGTGACCAAACAGCTCCGGTTCACTGAATTCGAGGCCATCCTGGATGGCGTGATCGCGCTCAATGAATTTGCCGATCGTGAGGTCACTCTGGTTTTTGCCGAACTGAACCCACAGCTTCAGATTCAGGCGCTGGTCTTCTTTCTGTTGTATTTCGATGAGAACGGCCGGGCGGATTCAGAGTGGAATCTGCCGTTGCGGCAATTGGCTAAAACCGCGGGGCCTGGACCGGTAATTGGTGGTGGCCCGACCCGCTTGTGTTGCCGGAGCCAATGCCCCGTCAGTTGGAATCAGAAGGATATGTGGGATCCCGGCATGAAGCCGGGTGCCAATGATTTTCAGGCCATTCATCGCGCGCTGGCAGAGAATCGGCTGGATTTCCCGGTAAAGGTGGACGAGCCACCGGTGGTGGCCATGGCGCCGGCTGAGTCCATTCCGATGCTGACGCCAACCGCTCACAATGATCTGGCGGATGTTGCCGACGGCGTGTCGGCGGAGCATCGTGTGCGGATCGCACGGGTGATTCGGGCCCAGCGTCTGCATATCAAGACGCTGATGGGGCAGCATGAAGATGCTCTGGCCGAGCTCAATCGTCAGCGCCGTCTTGAAATGCAGGCGAAAAAAGCGGAACTGCAAACACAGCACCAGCGGGTGGAGCAATGCCAGGTGCTCAGTGAGCAGCTGAAGGCGAAGCTGGATCAGCGCAACGAACAGTATCTGGCGCTGCAGGATCAACTGGCTGCGGCGAAACAACGAATTCGAGTCCTGGAGGACGATCAGGAACGGGCGAACCGGGCGGCGCAAGAGTCCGGGCAGCGTACCAGTGATCGTTTGGAAGCCGAGCTAGTGATTCTTAAAGAACAGCTGGATCGGCGGGATGTGGAGCTGTTCTATCGGGATGAGCGGGAGGCCCGTCTGCGTGGCGAGATCGAGGCGCTGAAGGAGGAAAGTGCCAACTCCTACGGTAATCAGGATGTCCTGCGTAAGCTGGTGGAGCTGGATGTGGTGTTCGTGGTTTACCATCCTGGCGCGGGGCATTTGACCATCGCGCCAAACGATGTCGAGCGTTACGTCGCCAATCCCGCGGCGTATGCGGCGGAAAAGTGTTTTGTATCGGAACAGCAATACCGTAGCTGGCTAGCCCATCACGAACAGCCGATCTGCACTCATTCCGTGCCAGGCGGTGCAAACTGTGGCGAATCCTTGCCCCGTGTCACGGCCCCGGCTGATTACCAGGCGGGACGGGACAATCGCTGCCCACAGCACCGGCGCTGATCTGATCACAAAGGTGTCCTAAAGCCCGTCGGCGCAATCGCTTGTTAGCGTTATTTAATCATGGCCCGATGCCAGGCCCGGGCCAATAGTCCGGAACGAGAAAGAAGCGGTTGACCTCACGCCAGTGATCGCCGTCAGCCTCTAGCGCTGCAATCAAAAGTGCGCGATCCAGCGGTTGATTCGCTTCCACCCATGCCTGTAAGGCATCGAATTCAAGTGTCTCCTCGGTGCTCGCCAGCGCCGGTGCGAGCCAACCGCGTTTGCTTAGGGCTTGCCAGCGACTTCCCGCGCGCGCGATGAGATCTAACTGGCCACCCCGTAGCCACTGACCACGCAGATGATTCGGATTTACATTGCGTGGAGCGGGCGGCGGATCATCAAGTGGATAGAACAGGTAGCCCTTGATCACCGCCTCGATCTCCAGGCGGGTGACGCCCTGGTGTCGCAGCCAGGCCTGGGCGTCGGGATGGTGGGAGAGGCGCAGTTGATGGGTCTCCATGCGAGCCAGCTTTTTATCCAGACGGTCCTGGCTGTTGGGGCCAAACCAGATTGTTTCCGGGCCATGCGCCGTTGGCGGTTGGTTCTTTCTGTTGTGCGCCAGGTACAGCTTCACGGCGAGTTCCTGATGCACATGACATTGGCGAGCCTGATCAAACAGCAGCAGGTCGAATTCGCCGACGGTTCTGCCTTGCTGGCGGATCTGCTGGCGACGTGCGATGACGTGTATCTGGGGCTGGCGGCGTAGGGCATAGTCCCACAGGGCTTCAAAATAGCTGCCGAGCAGTCGGGTATCGCGCTTCTGTAGAAATTGCATCAAGTGGCCAGGTTCACGTTGCTGGTCGGCAAGCCAGGCGCGGGTACTGTCATCGTCAAAGCCTGGAATGACCGTTGCGCTTTCCATATGCGTAACCAGTGACGGACTGGTGATCACCCAGCCAAGATCCCGCCACGCCTGCTGAGGAGTGAGCGGTGCCGATGTGTGCCAGAGAGGTTCGCGTGAGGGAGTCTGCATAGTTTGTTGATCATGCCAGAGTTTGTTGATCATGCCACAGTCTGTTGATCATGCCACTGTCAGTAATCAGGCCACAGTCAGTAATCAGGCCGCCGTCAGTAATCAGGCCACAACAGACTTTCGTTATGAACCAGCCGATTTCGGGCGTCAACCACGGGCTTTCTGCGGCAGGCTGAAATCCCGCGGGCTTTTCGTTAACATGAGGCCTATTGCCGTTTATCCTTCCTAAGAGCCCCGCATGGAACAATTTAGAAATATCGGCCTGATCGGACGAATCGGAAGTGTGCAGGTCGTTGAAACCCTGAAGCGCCTGCGCAACTTCCTGATTGGCGAGGGTTATCATGTCATCCTCGAAGATACCACCGCCACCGTACTGCCCGGCCACGGCCTGCAAGTGTCAACGCGTAAGCTCATGGGTGAGATCTGCGATCTCGTCATCGTCGTCGGGGGGGATGGCAGTC
>CAYXVO010000151.1:0-7065 GCA_964467875.1 uncultured Pseudomonadales bacterium
GGAATCGTTCTATTTTTGTTGCTCTGCCTGGCAGTCGGCATGGGGTTGGGCGATTCCCTGCATTCCCGCCTGCTGTTATGGGGGGAAAGCCTCTGGAGTGATTATTACGCATTGGATCCCGATCTGGCCGTGCCAACCTGCACGACGGACGTGGACGTGGAAGGGGAGGTGGAGGCGCAGATGCTGGCGGGAGCCGGCAGTGAAGAGGATGTGCTGGGCCTGTTCGATGACGTCGAACTGGACGAGGACGAAGTGCGCCAGTCCGTCCTGGGAGCTCTGGCCCTGTGCCAACAGGCCCATGCCCGTTACGACGCGGTGCAGAGCCGGCTGACAGCCGGCGTTCTGGCCTATAAGGGCGTTGAGAAGGGGGTGGCGGCCGTCATGGTGGCGCTGATCCCGGCCAAGCAGTATCTGTTTCTGGCGATGCTCATGGTGTGCGCCCTGGTAGTGACCTGGAAGAACGAGCACATTGGTTTGGCGCAGGTTCAGTCGGCGCGGCAGAGGTTTTGGTCCAACCTGTTACAGCTGCTGGCCAATCTGGCCCTGGCATCGTCTTTCTATAGCTATTGGCAGAATTTACTGGCCGTTAATGCCAACGACCCACTGATTCCGCTCCAGATGTGCTGGCTGGCCGGCTTTCTCGCGCTGGCGGCGGTCAATGCCATGCGCCTGTTTGCCGCCGGTCCTTCCAAGGATTCCCAGGGGCTGCTTGATGTCCTGCTGGCGGTGCCGCTTTACGTCTGGATGACGCTCACGGCGTTTGCCTATCTGATGCTGGTGGAGAAGCACCCGTCTGGTCTGGCGATCCTACTGAATCAGCTGAGCAGTCTCGCCAATATCTTCATCAATATCGGCCTGTATGTGTTTGTCGGCATGACGCTCAAGCACACCAGGTTGCCGGCACTATGCTTTGATCTGTTGCGGCCCTGGCAGCTCGCTCCCGCCGCCCTGGCGGTCATCGTGATCTTTGCAACCGCCTGGCCCACGGCCTTCACCGGTGCCTCCGGAATCTTCATTCTGGCCGTCGGCGGCGTGATCTATGACGAGATGCGCCGCGCTGGTTCCGAGCGTTCCCTGGCCATGGCGACGACCGCCATGTCGGGCAGCCTCGGCGTGGTCCTGAATCCCTGTTTGCTGGTGGTGGTGATTGCCGCGCTCAACAAGGAAGTCACCACGGATCAGTTATTCTCCTGGGGCTTTCTGGTTTATCTCCTGTCGGCGGTACTGTTCAGCGCCCTGGTGTTGGCACCACGGGGGCGGGGCCGCCTCATCGGTGCCCGCTCCATGGCACAGGCATGGAGCGGCATGCGCGCACCGTTGAAGCAACTGGTGCCGTATCTGCTGATTGTGGTTGTGGTCCTGCTGGTCTTTCAGCTGCTGCTGGGGGTTCAGGTCAGTGAGCACTCAGCGCCCCTGGTTCTACCGATTCTTCTGGCGGCACTGATCGGGTACGAAACAGTGGCATCGAAGAAGAGCCAGCGCCTGGCCCGGTTTGTCGGGGTGGTGGCGAATTCCTCGACGGAATCCAGCACCCATATTGGCGCCTTGTTGCTGGTGATTGCGGCATCGACCTGTCTGGGGGGGATGATCGACCGGTCGGGCATGATGATGCAGCTGTTCCCCCAGGACCTGAGTTCGGTGTGGGTGGTGATGCTGATCAGCGTGGTGCTGCTGGTGTTGATCGGAATGTTCATGGACCCGTTTGGCGGGGTGATCCTGGTCACGGCGACCTTTGCCACTCCCGCCATGCAGGCGGGTGTGGATCCGGTTCATTTCTGGATGGTGGCCTTGGTGGCGTTTGAGTTGGGCTATCTTAGCCCGCCAGTGGCACTCAACCAGCTACTGACGCGGTTCGTGGTCGGTGCCCGGGAATGGGAGCTGAACCGGGTCGAGCTCGCCGATCGCCGGTCACTGTTCCGGCGTCATGAGCATGTGCTGATGCCCATGCTGGTGTTGTTTAACACGTTGATGATCGTGGCCTTTGGTCCTTTGTTTCTGTATGCAAGCTAAGTAATGATCGTTGAATGGGGGCGGCTGTTTTAGCCGTCCCATTCAACTGTCTCCTTTACCGCCCCTTCAGCCGTTCTCTTCAAACGTCCCTTTACTTTGTGCCGGACAAACGATCACCCGCCTCGCCCGCAGGATTGGAACCACCGTCACTTTCTTGTCCGCCAAGCGCACCTCAAGGGTGTCGGTGCTGCCGATCAAGGTTCCGTTCAGGTGGCGCAGAGGCGCTTCATTGGCCGGGCCGACGCAGGAGAACACCAGAAGGCTGCTGGCGATGCACTGGACTCAGGCGCTATGTGTTGCAAGGAGGGCTGGGTACCTTGTTGCATTAGGGGGTCGACACTGAGATGAAGTTACTTCCCGAGCGCTGGTTCTCGTACATGAGACGGATGTAATTTGCCGACAGCGCCTTCCGGGTATGGCGCACCTCATCCAGATAGAGAGGTCTGCTATTGCCGGTGGCGCCCATGATCAGGGGCTGAGAGCCCTCAATGTTGTAGGTCGTATTGGTCGATGCGATTTCAATGCCATCGGAATAAAACTTTACCTTAGGATTGGCCGAAGGGTCGTAGACCAAGGTCTGGAAGGCTCCGCATGCACCGCTGCTCCAGCCGCTAAATCCGATCATCGAATTGCCTCCGATTTCCACGTCCAGGGGATAGATACTGCCAAAGAAATTACGGTATGCGGCCAGGAAGCGCCAGGATTTTGAGCCACTGTCTCCTCGGCGGACGACGCTCGAACCAGATGTCGCTCCATTCCAAGTGTTACAATCATCTGTCTCCATCCACAGACTTGCGCTCCAGGCACTGCCGCTGACATTGAAGGAGGGGTGGTAGGCAGCGGTCAAGGCGTCGCTGCTGGTGAAATGGGCCAGGCGACCCACGCCAAATCCCGCTTTCTTTTGGCGACTGACTGTTCCCGTCTGCGAGGCATTGTTGCCGTTCGCCGTGGAATCGCTGGCGGCACCGCTGGCGATGCCATTGTCATGGAAATGATACACGTTGGTGTAATCGGCCCAGACTGCGGACGGATTCTGATCATCCGGTACATTACCGTCGTCCACGTCGTTGAAGTGCATTGTGATGTAATCGCTGTTGCTGTTGCCGTCGATCTGCGGCACCAATACCCAAACTTCCGCTTCATTGGCGCCTTGATCCCAGCGTTCGATTTCGTAGGGCAGTAAAGCCCCATCGGGATCCACAAAGCGGATGTCGGGGGCGTTGGGCTGCACCGCGTTGATCACGGCTGTCTCGGTGATGCGGATCAACACAGGGAAGTTGGTGACGTCACCCGACACGTTGGCGCCGCTGGAGGTGGTGTTGAAGGTGTACCGGCGTGCGCCGCTAAAGGGGGCGAGACCATTTTGGTTGATATCGGCATCGACATAAAGGACCGCGCCCGCGTCGTTGTATATGTTGTAGGTCTGACCGTCGATCACCGTGCTACCAGCGTCCATCCAGAGACTGTTGGTCGCGGTGACGGTGTCGCTGGAGCCACCCTTCACAATCAGGCTGTTGCCGTGGATGGACAGGCCCAGCACGCCGGACTTGCTCAGGTTCAAGCTGTTGCCTGCATCCCCCAGATCGATGATCTCGATATTGCGAATCGTCTCACGGTGCATTGCGGCGATATCCAGCGTCAAGTAACTGGTCAGCCTTAGTGTATCCTGGCCACGGCCACCGTCGATGCGTTGGAAATCAGTGTCGGAGACGATGAACAGATCGTCTCCCGCGCCGCCCAGCAGACTGTCGGCGCCGCCGTTGCCAACCAGGGTGTCGTTGCCGGAGGTACCCACCAAATGGTCGGCCGCCGGGGTTCCGGTCAGACCCAGGGCCACCTGGCCACGGAAGTCCTTGCCCCAGATGACATAGACTTCGCCGGCATCGGCCACTCCCTTGCTGCCATGCATGGCGGACAGGATTACATCGCTATAGCCGTCGCCGTTGATGTCGCCGAGCGCAACATTGCGGCCCAGGTGATCGCCCGCGTTGGCGCCGATAATCCTGATGCCGTCGTACGGCTCCAGAGACGCCAGGTCGATATCGCCACGGGAGGTGCCGCTTTCGCCAAAGATGATCCAGGCCGCCCCCGCGTCGGTGCCTTTGGTATCATCGCTCCAGGCGCCGATGACGATATCGTCGAGACCGTCGCCATCCACGTCTCCCGCGCCATCCACGGCATGGCCGACGAAATTGTCGTCGACCGCTCCCTGGATGCTATAGCCGACGCTAGTCGCCATGCTGTCCACGTTGATAGCCGGGTAGGGTCCGCCAGATGCGTTGCCGTAGATGACATGTACAGCGCCGTTGTCGATGCGGCCATTGGTATCGGCGGCGGTAGCGCCGATGATCAGATCTGTCAGTCCGTCGCCGTTGACGTCGCCGCTGGCTACTGAGGAACCGAGCCAGGCGCTGTTTCCAAGCGTATAAATCCTAAAGCCGTTGCTTCCGTTGAGGCTGCTTAGGGCTATGCCCGTGTCATTGGTATTGCCACTGCCGAAAATGACGTAGGCTTCGCCGCCATCGGTGGTTCCGTGTTCGTCGGCATAACCTGCCCCGACGATGATGTCGTCGTAACCGTCTCCGTTGAAGTCGCCGGCGAAGCGCACGCCCTTGCCGAGATATTCGATGTCCAGGGTACCGGCCCGGATCAAAAAACCATCGGTGCCGAGGTTGTTCAGGTTGACGTCGCTTCGGGTGGCACCCGTCTTGCCATAAATGACGTAGACGGCGCCCCGGTTCGCTCCATCAATGTCGCTCAGATGATGTCCGAGGATCAGATCGGGAATACCGTCTCCATTGAAATCGCCTCTACTGTCCATGTACTGGCCGTTCATGGGCTTGGCGGCATCGGCATCGCCCATTAATTTGCCCGCTTCGTAGCCGAGAATCCGGAAACCGTTGGCGGAACCGGAACTGATAGTGGAGGCTGCGATATTGGCTCGGGTTGCCCCGTTCTTGCCCCACACCACGTAGGCCGTGCCGGCATTGTTCGCACCGGCGTCGTTGCCTGGCGCCAGCACTACCATGTCGTCATAGCCGTCGCCGTTGAGGTCGTTGGTCAAGGTGACGGAGTCGCCTAGGTAATCGTTGGTGTCGGCGCCCGTGACTGTAAAACCGTCGGTACCTGTGAGCCCGTTTAGCGAAACGTTGCCGCGAGTGGCGCCGGCTTGGCCAACAATCACGTGAGCGGAGTCGGCATCGCCAGCGCTGATGGCGCTCAGCCCCACTCCCACCACGAGATCCTCAAACCCGTCGCCATTGATATCGCCACCACCGCTCAATCCATGCCCGAGAAACGCCGAGGCTTCATAGCCGGAGACGATAAAGCCGTCGCTGGTGTCGAAGTTTCCAAGATCCAAGTCCTTGGCTTCTATGATCAGATCTTTGTTATATCCCAACGACCCGGCCGTGCCTGGCACGGGTAGGGTCAGAATGGCATTGGCATGGTCGGTACCGCGTATCGTGCCGCTGACCAGGGACAGGCTATTGGTGGCGACGTAATCGAGGTCGGCGGAGCTATCTCCCAGGGCAATGGTATAGGAGAAGGTCAGGGTGTTGCTGCCACTGCCGGCGCTGTAGCTAATGGCTTTGTCCTCATCGTCCAGGTTCAGCAGTAATGACAGGGAGCCTGTCACAACGACCGCGGCGTCGAAGTTCACCTGAATAGAAAGCGTATCGCCGCTGCGGTAGGTGCCGTCCGGATCGGATGCAGTGACCCCCGTGACCGTCGGCACCGTGGCATTAATAGTCGTGAAGTTGAGAGTGGTGCTGCCGCTGATTCCGCTCCAGGCCACGCTGTTGGCGTTGACGAAAGTGCCATTGCTGGTTTCGACGTAATAGCCGGTGTTAGGCTCGAAAATGTCACTCGGGGTAATGGTGACGGTATTGGTGCCGGTTCCCGCGACCTGCTCCGAGGTGACATCGATGCTGTCGTAAACGCTGCTATCGCTCATCCGACGGATCAGGATGTTGCCGGAATTCGCCAGCATGGGCTCGTCGAACGTTAGTTCGATGGCTGTGTTCAATGCCACGCCGCTGGCGCCGTGGATCGGAGTGGCGCTGATCAGTTCGGTGGCCTTGGTGGTGAAATTCCAGCTGGTTGAGTCGCTGATGCCGGCGTAGGTGTGTCCCACCGCATCGGCCAGAGCGGCACTTGAAATCTGGACATAATAGGTGCTGCCACCCCGGAATATGCCATTTGGCTCGATGGTGAGCGTGCTGGTGCCAGCGCCGCTGACGCGAGGGTCCGCGATGTCGAATTGCTCGAAAACGGAATTGTCGCTGCCTCTGTAGATGGTGAAGTCACCCGTCTGGGCGTAGACCGCCTTGTTAAAGGTCATGGTCAGGTTGCTGCCATAAGCGACCCCGCTGACGTTGTCGGCGGGGGTCACGGAATTCAATGCAAGAGGGATGGCGTCAATGGTCACGCTCAAGGGAGCGGAGGCGGCGGAGGTGGTGCCGGCACTGTTGGTGGCGGTGGCGGTGATGTCATAGGTGCCGCTGGCGAGAGCGGTGCCGGTATGGTCAAAACTCCAGATGCCGGCGCCATCCGCAGTGGCGCTGCCGATGAGGACGTCGTTGATATACACCTTGACGGAGGCATCGGGGTCGCTGAAGCCGCTGAAGAGCAGGGTGGTGTCGCTGGTGATCAGGTCTGTGTCGCTGGCGCCGGTGTCCTCGGAGATGCCGGTCACGGTGGGCACGGCGGGGGTGCTGGTGTCGATGGTGACGATCAAGACGTCGGAGGCCAGCGACGTGGTGCCGGCGCTATTGGTGGCAGTGGCGGTAATGGAGTGGGCGCCGTCGGCCAGCGTGGTCGCGGAGTGATCCAGCGACCAGGCGCCGGTGCCATTGGCGGAGGTGGTGCCGATGGAGGCGCCGTTGCGGAAGACCTCGATGGTGACATTGGGATCGCTGGTGCCGCTGAAGACCAGGGTGGTGTCGCTGGTGATTTGGTCCGTGGCACTGGCGCCGGTGTCGTCGGAGATGCCGGTGACGGTGGGCACGGCGGGGGTGGCGGTGTCGACGGTGACCGTCAGGGCGGCGGAGGCGG
>CAYXVO010000152.1:0-7052 GCA_964467875.1 uncultured Pseudomonadales bacterium
ATCCGGATCTGGTTGATGAAGATGCAAAGGCAGTTGGCCGTACGCAGGTTACCAGTGAGCTTACGCAGGGCTTGAGACATCAACCGGGCTTGCAGACCGACGTGGGTGTCACCCATTTCACCTTCGATCTCCGCCTTGGGCGTCAGGGCCGCCACGGAGTCAACAATGATCACATCGACCGCGCCAGAGCGTACCAGCATGTCGCAGATTTCCAGCGCCTGTTCACCGGTATCCGGCTGCGACACTAGCAGATCACTGATGTTGACCCCCAGCTTTTCCGCATAGATCGGATCCAGTGCATGTTCCGCGTCAACAAAGGCGCAGGTTTTACCCTGACGCTGGGCCTCGGCGATAACCTGCAAAGTCAGGGTGGTCTTACCCGAACTCTCTGGTCCGTAGATTTCTACAACTCGTCCGTAAGGCAGGCCACCAATACCCAGTGCGATATCCAGACCAAGAGAACCGGTAGAGACGGAAGGCAACACCTCCCGGGGTTGCTCACCCATGCGCATGATGGCGCCTTTACCAAACTGCCGCTCGATCTGCGACAACGCCGCGCCGAGAGCCTTCTGCTTATTCTCTTCCATTTAAAACCTCTTCGGTTGTTGCAAGATGGTTGCTGTTCGATGCCTGTAGTACGAAGCGATTGCTGTAAGGCGACTGCTCAGATGACCGCCACCACCCAATACACTGTACATGTAACCAGTATTATGTCACAAGGATTCAAACCCGGCCAATACTTTTTCCATTCCCGGCCGAGCTTTTATGTTGCGGCTTATAGCGACAAGCCTCCGCCACCGTCGATCTAAATCCGTCACGGCACGCATGGACATGAGACCGGTGGGACGCCAGCGGAATGCCGGTAAGGATAGCCTAGTCAGAAGGCTTCATTATGTTCCGCGCAACGAATCAACCCCAGTAACGCCCGATTAACGGCCTGGTCCCGAATGCTTTGACGATCACCATCGAAGTGGCACAACGCTGTTTGCACTTCACGCCCCGGTTGCGCCCAGGCAAACCAGACCGTCCCCACCGGTTTGAGTTCGGAGCCCCCGTCGGGCCCGGCGATACCGCTGACCGCGACCGCCAGGTTTGCCGCACTACCGACCAGAACCCCCTGTGCCATGGCCTCGACCGTTTCTTCACTGACCGCGCCGAAGTGCTCCAGAATCGAGCCTGGCACACCTAGCAGGCGCTGCTTGGCGGCGTTGGAATAAGTGACCAGACCGGCGTCAAACCACCGGGAACTGCCAGGAATTTCGGTGATTGCATGGGCGACGCCACCGCCAGTACAGGATTCCGCCGTCGACACCACCAGATCCCGTTGCAGGCAGGCTTCCGCCAGACGGCGTACCAGTTTCTGATGATTCTCCATAAATCGTCTCCTTCAGCGTCACACCCGGGTTTGTCAGTCGTTGCACCGTATCCCGGCGTTAACTTTAGGCCTCGCATCACGTACAATCGCGACCGGGCATACCAGGCCCATCATACGGATAAACGGGCCCCCGCGTAGGGTCTATTCTATCTCCGACACGCCAGACAGCACAGAACTTCCCATGTCACGAAACCTCGACAAAAGCAGCCAACCGACCCCCATGATGCAACAGTACCTGAAAATAAAGGTACAGCATCCCAACGAACTGCTGTTTTACCGCATGGGTGATTTCTACGAACTGTTCTACGACGATGCCAAACGTGCCGCCGACCTGCTCGACATTACCCTGACCGCTCGCGGGCAGTCAGGGGGGCAACCCATCCCCATGTGCGGCGTGCCCTATCACGCGGCCGAAGGCTATATTTCACGCCTGGTCAAAGCCGGCATTTCCATCGCGGTCTGCGAGCAGATTGGCGACCCCGCCACCAGCAAGGGGCCTGTTGAGCGTCAGGTTGTGCGCATCATCACGCCCGGCACGCTCAGTGATGAGGCCTTCCTCGACGAGCGCCGCGACAACCTGCTGGCCTGCCTGCACTTCGAGCGTGAGAGCTTTGGTCTGGCCAGCCTGGACATCAGCAGCGGGCGCTTTTACGTCCAGGAAATGGATGGGCTTGAAGCCCTGCAGGGCGAACTGCAACGCCTGCGCCCCGCCGAACTGCTGATCAGCGAGGATTTCCCCTACAGCGAGATAATTGCCGAGTTGAAAGGCGTACGCCGCCAGGCGCCCTGGCACTTTGAGCGGGAAACCGCCGAACGCCTGCTCAACCAGCAATTTCAGACCCGCGACCTTAACGGCTTCGGCTGTGACGATCTCAGCCTGGCCATTCAGGCGGCGGGCTGTCTCCTGCACTATGCCCAGGAAACCCAGCGCACGGCCCTGCCCCATATCCGCAGGATCATCCGTGAACGGCGCGAAGACAGCATTATTCTGGATGCCGCCAGCCGTAAAAACCTGGAGATCGACACCAATCTCTCCGGTGGTCACCAATTCACCCTGGCCTGGGTCATGGACAAGACCGCCACCGCCATGGGCAGCCGTCACCTGCGACGCTGGCTCAACCAGCCGGTACGGGCACTGGAGGTCATTCAGGCCCGACAGCAGGCGGTAGGCGCGTTGCTCGACCAATACCACTATGAGCCGCTGCATTCCGCGCTCAAACAGATTGGCGACGTGGAGCGTATTCTGGCACGGGTCGGCCTGCGTTCGGCGCGACCACGGGACCTTGCGCGCCTGCGTGACTCCCTGGGCGCCTTGCCCGCGCTCCAGGAGCAGCTGGAAGCCGTACCTTCCCCCCACCTGCGCACCCTGGCGCTGACCATCCGGGTATATCCCGAACTCACCGATATTCTGACGCGCGCGGTCATCGATAATCCGCCCATGGTAATCCGCGATGGTGGGGTCATCCGGGACGGCTATGACCCGGAACTGGACGAACTGCGCGGACTCAGCGAAAACGCCGGTCAGTTCCTGATCGACATCGAAACCCGGGAACGCGAGCGCACCGGCATTCCAACCTTGAAGGTGGGCTATAACCGCGTCCATGGCTACTTCATTGAGCTGTCGCGGACGCAGGCGGAGAAGGCGCCAACGGATTACATCCGGCGCCAGACACTGAAAAACGCCGAACGCTTCATCACCCCCGAACTCAAGGTGTTCGAAGACAAGGCATTGAGTGCCCAGAGTCGCGCCCTGGCGCGGGAAAAATTCCTGTACGACGAACTCATGGAGCGGGTGGCGCAAGATCTACCGGCCCTGCAGGATACCGCTGCCGCTATTGCGGAACTGGATGTGCTCACCAATTTTGCCGAACGGGCCCAGACTCTCAATCTGACCGCTCCCGAACTGACGAGCGAGGAGCGCCTTTCGATCGAGGATGGTCGGCACCCGGTGGTAGAGCAGTTAATCGACGATCCTTTCGTGCCCAACGACCTGCTGCTGGACCCACGGCGGCGCATGCTGATCATCACCGGCCCCAACATGGGCGGTAAGTCCACCTACATGCGCCAAGTCGCACTGATCGTGCTGCTGGCCCATACCGGCTCCTATGTACCGGCCAGCCGCGCCGAAATTGGCCCCATCGACCGCATCTTCACGCGCATGGGCTCGTCCGACGATGTAGCGGGTGGCCGTTCGACGTTCATGGTGGAAATGACTGAAACCGCCAACATCCTGCACAACTCCACGGCACACAGCCTGGTGCTGATGGACGAAGTCGGGCGCGGCACCAGCACTTTCGACGGACTGTCCTTGGCCTGGGCCTGCGCCGAATATCTCGCCAGCGAAAGTCGTGCGCTCACCCTGTTTGCCACCCATTACTTCGAGCTCACCGCCTTGCCGGCGGAGCAGCCCACGGTGGCCAACGTACACCTGACCGCGACCGAACATGGCGACGCCATCGTGTTTCTCCACAGCGTGCACGAAGGTCCGGCCAGCCAGAGCTATGGGCTACAGGTCGCGCAACTGGCTGGGGTCCCTCAAAGCGTCATCCGACAGGCTCGTGCCAAGCTGTCTCAGCTTGAACAACAAGAGCTGTCTCAGCTTGAACAACAAGAGCTGCGACCGCTTGCGCAGCAAGGCTCCGAGCGCGCCGGCAAGCAGAGCGGCAAGTCTGTTCCACCGGCTTATCAAGCGGACATGTTCGCAACCCTGGAACCCAATCCGATCGAAGAGAAACTGAAGGAGCTGGATGTCGACAACCTGACGCCCCGACAAGCCCTCGAGTGGCTGTATGACCTGAAGAAGCTTACGAAAAAGTGAACGCCGTGGGTGCATGCTCGCCCATCTGGGGGCGGGCATGACAACGGCACATGAAACGACATAAGCCTATAATGCTTCGGTCTATAGCAACTCCCTTGCCGCTCTCCCGAGCAATACTTACAATAGCCGTTTTAAGATTACCGCCGTTTCACGATAAGCGTCGTTCCAAGCGCAAGATAACCGGGCCAGCCTGTAACGGTTCCCGGAGACAATAGGGATCAAACCATGACTTTTGTTGTTACCGATAACTGTATCAAGTGCAAATACACCGACTGTGTTGAGGTTTGCCCGGTCGATTGCTTTTACGAAGGCCCGAACTTTCTCGTGATCGATCCCGATGAGTGTATCGACTGTGCCCTCTGCGAGCCCGAGTGTCCGGCCGAAGCTATTTTCTCCGAAGACGAACTACCACCGGACCAGGTGCAGTATATCGAGATCAACGCCGAGCTGTGCCAGACTTGGCCCAATATCACCGAGCGCAAGGATCCGCTGCCCGATGCCAAGGAATGGGATGGCGTGAAGGATAAGCTCAAACATCTGGAGCGATAACGAAAAAGGCCGTCACTGACGGCCTTTTTAATGCTGGAGTAGAACAGGTTAACTAGAGGTCTTGCCCTCGCACTGCTTCTGCCACTCGGCCTCCAGGGTGGCTTGCCGGGACTGGATTTCCGCATCGGGCAGATATTCGATTTCCCCCTCATGATTACGCCGCACCATGGCGACCCCCTCCCGGTAGTTCAGCAAGCGATTGTTCAGGGCCGTACAGCGCTTCTCCCGCTCTGCCTGTTGCCGTGCCTGCTCCGCCTTATGCCGTTCCTTCGCGCGGCGCTCAGCCGCTACCGACTCCAGAAAACGTTGTTCATTCTCTTTCAGCTTTTGCGGATCATAGGCATGACGACCGGATCCCGCCGTCGGTCCCTGACCAGGCGAGGTCGTCCGAACATTCAGCTTCTTCGCGCTCCTGTCCTGGGGCGCCTTGTCACCAAAGTGCGTCACCCCATCTTCATCGACCCAACGATATACGTCTGCCTGCACCGGCACGCCAGCCACTGCCCACATCAGCAGCAGAAGGATTGGGACAAGGATCGGTTTCATTCGGACTCTCCATTGCCGACGTCCAGGGGTCGTGCTCATAAGGATGTGCATCAGTGCTGCCGATGGCCAATCAAGCTATGACCAATCAAGCTACGGCGAATCAAACAAGTCGCCAATCGCTGCCTTCACCGGCGCAAAGGAGCGCCGGTGAATGACGGTCACGCCCAAACGCTCAAGCGCTTCAAGATGAGTCTTGGTGGGATACCCCTTGTGCACGGCCAACCCGTAGCCGGGATAAACCAAATCCAGCTCAACCATTTCCTCATCCCGAGCCACCTTCGCCAGGATCGACGCCGCGCTAATGCAGGCAACCCGACTATCACCCTTGACCACGGCTTCTGCCGGCATCGCAAGGTTTGGCACCCGATTACCATCCACCAGCACGTACTCAGGCGCCGTCATCAGCCCCGCAACAGCCCGTTGCATGGCCAGCATGCTCGCGTGCAGGATATTCAGACGATCGATCTCCTCGACATCTGCGCGGGCCACGCACCAGGCCAATGCTGTTTCCCGGATTTCCCGCGCCAGCGCCACACGCTTGCGCTCACTCAGCTTCTTTGAATCGTTCAGTCCCGCGACCGGCCGTGCCGGGTCCAGGATGACGGCCGCCGCCACAACCGCACCGGCTAAGGGGCCGCGTCCGGCTTCATCGACACCCGCCAGCAAGGTACCCTGATAGGCACACTGAAAAGCATCGCTGATCATGACGGCTTCCGCCTAGCGATGAGCTCCAGCACCGCATCCGCCGCCTGTTCGCTGGCGCCCTGGCGTAATTGCTGATGGATCTCGTTGTAAACCGTCACCAGTTTGCCGGCATCCACTTCGTGGCGCAGCAAACGCAACAGCGCCTTGCCGAGATCCACCGGATTTGCCCGCGCCTGTATCATTTCCGGCACCAACTCCCGCTGTGCCAGCAGGTTTGGCAGAGATACAAACGGCGCCTTCATCAGACGCCGCATGATGCGGTAGGTGGTCGGCGCCAGACGATAGGCTACCACCATCGGCCGCTTTAACAACATGGCCTCCAGCGTCGCAGTACCGGATGCAAGCAGAATGGCATCCGACGCCACCATCACTTCCCGCGAGCGACCATCGACGATCCGCAATGGCAAATCCGGCGCAACCTGGGACGCAATGGCCTCGATCTGGCGACGCCGTTCATCATTTACCGCGGGAATCACAATCATCACATCCGGCAAGCGCTTCTGCAGCCAGCGCGCGGCGCCCAAAAACACCTCGCCCAGGCGCTGCACCTCACCGCCCCGGCTACCCGGCAGAATCGCCAGGATCTGCTGTTGGGCTGGCAGCCCCAGAGCCTGGCGGGCCTGTTGCTGATCACTATGCATGGGGATGAGATCGGCCAGGGGATGGCCGACAAAACGCACGGGAACTTGATGTTCCTCGTAGAACCGCGCTTCAAACGGAAACAGGGTCAACATCAGATCCACCGCGCGGGCTATCTTGAAGATTCGGTTCTGACGCCAGGCCCACACCGATGGACTGACATAATGGGCCGTCGCAATACCCGCGCGCCGTAGGCGCTCTTCAAGACCCAGGGTAAAATCCGGCGCATCAATGCCAATAAACACATCTGGCGGCTGATCCAGAAAATGCTGGACCAGGCGCCGGCGAATGCCCACCAACTCCCGTAGACGCCCCAGCACTTCCACCAGTCCCATGACCGACAGACGTTCCATGGGAACATGAGAGACAAAGCCTTCCGCCAGCATCAGCGGACCGCCAATGCCTTCAAAGCGTGCATCC